>JABWCR010000020.1 GCA_013359125.1 Armatimonadota bacterium
GGGCGGCGGACTCGGCGGCGGCGGCGGTCAGGCGACTGCAGGCAACCCGTTGCAACCCCCGACGCCTGGCGACGAGAGCCTTGCAATCATTGCGCTCGACATCGATAACAGCATCATCATTCGCGGGCGAGACGAAGACGTCGATTACATCCGACGAATCATCCGCTATCTGGACGTACCTCCGAAGCAGGTCATTATCAAGGCCGAGTTCGTAACTGTCCAGAGCAGCTGGCTCAATCAGTTCGGTATCGACTGGAACCTGTCGCGCGTCAACATGAGCACCGGCGCAACCGGTTTTGCCGATGTAAACGCCCAGGTCTTTGTCAACTACGCCAACGGCAGCGTCGTGGCCGACCTGCGCGCCCAACTGAGCAGCGGCGTCGGCAAAATCGTCAACGCTCCCATCATCACTACGATGAACAACACGCCGGCCACGATCATCGACGCGATCCAGACCACCATCTTTACGCAACAGATCCTGCCTGGCCCGCAGGGCGGCCAGCCGATCGTCACCACAGTGCCGATCCCGCTGACCGCGCAGACCAGTCTGTCCGTTACGCCTCGAATCAACAACGACGGTACGATCACGCTGGTGCTGACGCCGGTGGTAGCCGACTTCGGTCAGTTCCGACGAGGCCCCATTGGCGAAATTCCCGACGTCATTCAGCAGCAGGTCGTAACCGTCCGACGCCTTCGCAATGGCGAGACGATGGTCATCGGCGGTCTCGTGCGAAAGTCAGAACGAGGCAGCCAGTCCAAAGTCCCGATCCTCGGCGACCTTCCTCTCATCGGCCAATTCTTCCGAAGCCGAAACGACAACATCGAAGAGAACGAACTTCTCATCTTTGTAACGGCGACGGTCGTTCCCGACGAGCCTGGCGCCAGCGGGGTGGTATCGCCCTAAGCTTGAACGCATCAACATCGCTACGCATGGGCGGCGAGCAACGCATCTTGCTCGCCGCCCTCTTTCTATGAGCGCTCTCTTCTTAACCGGGATGATGGGCAGCGGCAAGACCACCATCGGCCGCGCCCTGGCTAAGAAACTCGATCTGCGCTTCATCGACCTGGATGAGGAGATCGAGAGACATACCGGCAAGACTATTGCCGAACTGTTCGAACTTCATGGCGAAGCCGGATTCAGAAAGATTGAATCCGAACGACTGCGCAATCTTCCGACCGAGGGCGCTGTTGTAGCAACCGGAGGCGGCGCCGTAACATCCTCAGCTAACGTCGCCATCATGATGAAAAATGGATGCATCGTCTGCCTCAACGCTCCGATAAGTGTCTTGGAGCAACGCATAGCACAGTCCGCGGTCCGCCCGCTTTACAAAGACAAGAGTTCGTTGGGACGCCTGCTTGCAGCGCGAAGTAGCGACTACGCCCTTTGCGACATAAGCATCGATACCGATCGCTCCGTCTCTAAGACCGTGGGCGTCCTTGCGGACAGTCTGGCGCCTACATCAAAAAGACCTCTCATGGCGGGAGACAACGTCTACATTGCCCCCGACCTGATTCACGAAAACATCCCCGCGCGACTGCTGCCAAAAGCATCGAAGTTCGCTATCGTTACGCATCCTCGCCTCCACAAGCATGCCGACGGCATTGCAAGAAGAATCGGCAAATCGTCCATCATGGAAGTTCCTTCCAGTGAGAAATCGAAGTCTCTGAAGAGGCTAGAAATGCTCTTAGAGGACTTCGCCTCGTTTGGCCTCAAACGAGACGACGCAGCGATTGCGCTGGGTGGAGGCGTCATCGGAGACCTGACAGGTTTTGCGGCGGCGGTCTACATGCGCGGCATCGACTATATTCAGATGCCTACAACGCTTCTGGCGCAGGTCGATGCGGCCATTGGAGGCAAAACGGGCATCAATCTAAAACTGGGCAAGAACCTTGCGGGCGCGTTTCACATGCCGACAGCGGTCGTCTGCGACACCTCTCTGCTGGAGACGCTGCCCAGACGACAACTGGTCAATGGCTCGGCAGAAATCGTGAAGTACGGCGCCATTCTCGATCCCGCTATCTTTCTTCGATGCCAACAGCGATCTATCTGGAAGCCCTACCCTGTACATTGGTTCGACTTGCGCTCGAACATTGTCCATCGTTGCGCTCAACTCAAACTCAGCGTAGTGAACGAAGACCCTCTCGAGCGCCAAGGTCGACGCGTAATTCTCAATTTTGGACACACGATCGGCCATGGATTGGAACAAGCGATGGGATTTCGCGGTATCCTACATGGAGAGGCCGTCGCACTTGGAATGATGGCAGAAAGCTACATAGCATGGAGAATGGACATCGCCGACGAAAGCCTGTTGGATCGGCTATCTGTAGCGCTAAGACGCCAAGGCTTGCCCGTTCGAGCCAACTTGCCACCGACAGACGAGATAATGAGCGCGCTCCAGCGAGATAAGAAAAACACGGCCGATCGAGTGCGCATGGCAATAGTGCAAGAAGCAGGGAAGAGCGTTGTTCTGCAAGACGCGCCAAAGGACCTGATCAGGGAGGCCATCGAGTGGATCAGAGAAGAAGCGTAGAGCCGATCGATGCGGTAGGAGCCACCGTCGCATTGATACTCGCGGCATCCTTTGCGCTTCACCTGGGCACGGGCTGGGAGCCGGATGCTCCGTTGGCAAAAACCGTCTCTGCCGCCTTCGCTTTGGCCATCATCGTTTACTTCGCATTGTTGGGACTGCAGGCGGTGCGCAAGTGACCGGAAACATCGTTTCCAGTCGTTACGAACTTCTCGAAGCCATAGGGGAGTCGCCCCTCTTCATCGCGCATCGCGCTAAGGAACTCGCAACGGGCAAGAACGTGGTGCTTAAATCGCTCCGGCCCGTAGCTTCGGCCTCGCCAGCGGTAGTAGCCGCGCTGCGCAGCGTTGTCGGCAGTCTTAGCGCCCTGCGCGCGCCGAACATCTGCCAGATGCTGGGCATCGAGGAGCACAACGGCGACCTATTCCTCATCGAGCAATATTCGCGCGGGATAGACCTTAGAGCGCGCATCCAACGCACGGCGCCTTTCACTGTCGCCATCGCCGTGGACATCGCGCTCGGAATAGCAGAGGGCATTGCCGCCGCCCATTCTACCGGCGTCTCGCACGGCGATCTTCGTCCAGAAAACGTCATAGTCGGACCCGATTGGCAAGTCTCGGTAACCGGGTTCGGATTGCTTTCCGTCTACGATGCCGATCCAACCCTCAAGTCAGCCCGCACCGCTTTGGCGATCCATTACGCTTCGCCAGAGCAAATCGCGGGCGAATCGCCATCGCCCTCGTGCGACATCTATGCAGTCGGCGCGATGCTATACGAGATGGTGGTGGGCGCTGCGCCGTTTAGAGGAGAGCGCCCGCCCGACATAGCGCGCAGCATTATGCAAGATCCGCCTCCGTCTGCTCGTGCTTCTAATGCCGCTGTGCCTAAGTCGGTCGACATCATCATTCAGCGGTGCCTTCAAAAAGAAGCGTCGGATCGATATGCCAGCGCTCAACAACTGATCTCTGATCTAAGAGAGGTCAAGGAGGCGCTCCGATTCGGCAAGCCGCTCAACTGGACGCCGTTCGATCAGCCTGCCGCTACAGCGGTCGTTAGCCAACAGGCAAGAGAGATAGACGACGAGGACGAAGAAGAGGATAGCCTGCCGGCATGGATGCGCTTTATGCTCAAGGCTATGGGCGCCGCCGCGCTCCTGGCGGTGCTCGTACTAATAGGCTTTGTGCTCTCGCTCTACGTTGCGCCTGATGAGCTTCCTGCTCCTAAATTGGTCGGCTTATCGGTCGAAGAAGGCCGCCGATCGGCCGCCGATTCTGGCTTTACGATCGAGGTCGAGCGACAAGACTACAATCCAAAAGCAGTCCCCGGCACGATTTACTTCTCTAGCGCTCCCGAAGGCCGACAACTCAAAAAAGGCTCGACCATTAAAGTCTGGGTCAGCCTTGGCGAACGCACCGTCGACCTTCCAGACGTAACGAACCTGCCAGCGTCCGAAGCCAGGCGAGAGTTGGAAAAAGCGGGTCTCGTCGTTTCCGATCGAGTGCAAGAACGCCCGAGCGAGGCTATCGAGTGGGGAAAAGTGATGGCCACACTGCCGCCTCCGGGCAGCAAAGTCTCCAGAGACCAACCCATTACCCTTATCGTTAGCCGCGGCGCCGATACAGCCCCGTTCGATGATGTGCAGGAAGAAACGACCAACGAACCGTCCGCGCTCAATCCGCGCTCGTTCGTTACTAACGTCCGCATTCCGCCCGGCGAGCATCGCGTTCGCATAGAGGTGGAAGATCAGATGAGCGTGCGCGATGTGGTAGACGAAACCCGAGACGGCGGCGAGACGGTCAGTTTCGATGTCGTAGGATACGGGTCGCGGGTCAAGATCCGCGTCTATATCGATGAAGAATTGATCCGGGAGATTGCGAAGTGATCTTGCTGGCGCCCTCTGTCTTGTCGGCAGATTTGAGCCGCCTGTCCGAAGCCGCCAAACAATTGGAAGCCGCCGGTGCCGATTGGCTTCATTTGGACGTAATGGACGGCCGTTTCGTGCCCAATCTCACCTTTGGTCCGCCGGTAATCTCCTGCCTGCGCCGCCAGTGCAATCTGCCGTTCGACGCTCACCTTATGATCGAACGACCCTGGGACTTCTTGAAAGAGTATGCCGATGCGGGCGCGGACTCTATCACCGTCCACATCGAGGCCTGTCCCCACGTCCACCGCACCATTCAGCAGATCAAGAAACTGGGCGTTCGGGCGGGCGTTGCCCTCAATCCAGGCACGCCGTTATCCAGCGCCGAAGAAGTCGTCAAAGACATCGACCTCTTGCTGATCATGTCGGTCAACCCAGGCTTTGGCGGACAGGAGTTCATTTCCGCATCCATCGACAAACTAAGAAGAGCCGCCGAACTCATAGCCGACAGAGGATCGGACGCGCTGTTACAGGTCGACGGCGGAATAACCCCCTCCAACATCGGCGACGCAGTGGCGGCAGGCGCGCAAGCAGTGGTGGCCGGCAATAGCGTCTTTGCGGCGGCCAGCGTGGCAGAGGGCGTAAAGGCGCTTCGATCCTCGATCGCATCCCCGGTATAATCCCGGCATGGCCCTCTCCAATCGGGCGTGGCTGACAACATTCTTGCTCTTGACCGTACTCATGATTCCCTTCGCCATCTGGCTGTTGGCGCTGGGGCCGGCCGCCATGCCTGGATCGCGCAACGCATATCTTTCAATTTTGGCGCTCTGTTGGGGCACGATCACGATGCTCTTGATCGTTACAGTGAGCCTGGCATGGCTAGAGATTCGACGCGCCATCCAGGAGTTTGCAACCGATAATGCGACGGCATGGAACGAAGAGCGAGAGAAGCTGGTAAAGGAACTGTCAAGAAAGTTCTCTGAAGATGACCCTAAGCAAGATTGACGAACTGGCTTTGCGCAGGTGCCTATCGTTGGCCAAACGAGGCTTTCCGGCGCCTAACCCGCACGTGGGCGCGGTTGTTGTTAAGGGCGGCGCCATAGTCGGCGAGGGTTTTCACAACGCGGCTGGCCAAGCTCATGCCGAGTCGATCGCCCTCGCGAAGGCAGGAAAACGCGCCAAAGGCGCCGAACTTTACTGCACGCTCGAACCCTGTTCGCATCACGGCAAAACGCCGCCCTGTACAGACGCGATCATCGCCGCAGGAGTTTCCACAGTAACAATCCTGAACCTTGACCCAAATCCCAAAGTGGCCGGGCTCGATCGTCTTAAAGAAGCCGGGCTAACCGTCCGTGTGCTAGACGCCACTGATTTTGCTCTGTCAGCCATGCGGATCAACGAGAAATTCTTTTGGTTTCACCAAACAAAACGGCCGTTTGTAACCATCAAGTTGGCCATCAGCCTGGACGGCAGGATCGCTGCCGCATCGGGCGATAGCCAATGGATCAGTTCGGAACCTTCTCGCAAGGCCGCGCACAAGCTCCGCGCGCTGCACGGCGCTGTCGCTGTCGGTAGCGGTACCGCGGGCAAGGACGATCCTCAACTCACCGTAAGGCATCTGCGCGTCGTCAACCAGCCCCTTCGAGTTTTATTCGACAGCGCCGGACGTACGCCAGAACAGAGCCATCTCTTCGACACTGCCCTGGCGCCAACCATCCTGTACTGTCAGTCCATCCCTAAACTCAAGCGCGCATCTTTGGCAGACCGAGGCGTTGAGATCGTGGAGCAAGGCGGAAAAGGGCCGGTCGACCTGAAGGGCGCATTGGAAGATTTGGGGCGTCGAGGCGTTACGGGCCTGCTGGTCGAGGGCGGCGCTCGATTGGCGGCACGTTTATTTGACCAGCGTTTGGCCAACAAACTTATACTTTTTGTGGCGCCGATCCTTGTCGGCGGGCAAGAGTCTTTCTTCCGATCCAAAGGCGTTCAATCAATCGCCGATGCACCGAAGCTGAACAATGTCTCATGGCGCCGGTCGGGTCCCGACTTCCAATTTGAAGGATACCTAAGCGTTTTGGGCGAACCTAAGGAATAAGTGAGCAAGAATCTCAAAGCAGTCATTATGGCGGGCGGCGAGGGCGCGCGGCTCCGACCCATCACAGCGAGCCGTCCGAAGCCGCTGACGCCCATTTGCAATCGTCCGATCATGGAGCACATCCTGCTCCTCTTGAAGCGACAGGGTATCGACACTGTGGTCGCCACGGTCCACTATCTGGCGGAGGCGATCGAGGGTTACTTCGGCGACGGTTCTGAATGGGAGATGAACCTCTATTACTCGCACGAGGATACGCCGCTTGGCACTGCAGGCAGCGTCAAGAAAGCCGAAGACTATCTGAGCGAAGGCACGTTCGTTATCGTGAGCGGCGATGCGCTGACCGACATCGATCTTCAGCCTGCGCTCGACTTCCATCGTCAAAAGGGCGCGCTCGCCACGCTTATCCTGGCGCGAGTGCAGAACCCTCTCGAGTTCGGCGTTGTCATCACACAAGAGGACGGTCGCATTCTACGGTTCCTAGAAAAACCCAGCTGGAGCGAGGTCTTTTCCGACACGGTCAATACCGGCATGTACATTCTAGAGCCGGAGATATTCGGCTTTATGGAGCCAAACGCGCCGTACGACTTCAGCCAAGACCTTTTTCCGCTCCTTATGAGAGAGGGCAAGGCGCTCTACGGTTATGTTATGAACGAGTATTGGAGCGACGTCGGCTCGTTGCAGCAGTATCGGACTGCGCAAGAAGACCTGTTGCAGCGCAGGGTCAACTTGGATATACCGGGCGTCGAACAACAGCCGGGCATCTTTGTAGGCGCAGGCGCATACCTTGATCCAGCCGCCGAGATCATTGCGCCGAGTTGTATTGGAGCCAGTTCCAAGATTAAGTCAGGCGCAGTGGTCGGTCCATTTGCCGTGATCGGCGAGAACTGTATTATCGAGGAAAATGCCGTGGTTGCGCGGAGCATCTTGTGGGACAGCGTCTACATTGGCCATGCCTCTTCCGTCCAGAGCGCTATCGTGGGCAGCCGCGCAACCATCAAGGAGGCCGTTCAGATTCAAGAGGACGCCGTAGTGGGCGACCGATGCATGATCGATGGCGACAGCGTCATTCGTTCGCGAATCAAACTGTGGCCGGACAAATATATCGAGAGCGGCTCGACCGTAAACATGAGCCTGATCTGGGGCAAGAACTGGCGCGGCTCGCTGTTCCGAAATCTCAGCGTGCAAGGCCTGAGCAACATCGAAATCACGCCCGAACTGGCCACCAAACTGGGCGCGGCCTACGGTTCGTCTCTCTCTCGCGGCTCCATCGTCGTTACCTCGCGCGATTCGCTCAAAGTCTCTCGAATGATCAAACGCGCCTTTATATCCGGACTTCTGTCCACAGGCATCGAGGTCATGGATCTTCGGTCCATGCCTTTGCCGATCGTCCGCCATGCCATTCGCACGACTCAGGCGGTCGGCGGCGTAACAGTGCGGGCCGCGCCCATCAACGCCAAGACAACCCTAATCGAGTTTTACGATCAAGGCGGCATCTATCTTTCGAAAAACCAAGAGAGAAAGGTTGAAAACCTCTATTTCCGCGAAGATTTCGTGCGTTGCGATCCGAGCGAAGTTGGCACTATCGAGTTTGCCTCGCGGGCGATCGAGCAGTACCAAAGCGGGTTCTTGAGCGCCTTAAAGCACGAGCAAACGACGAAGCCTTTGCGCTTGGTGGCCGACTTCGCCTACAGCCGAGTGGCGTCGATCTACCCAGGAATGCTCGGCCAGTTCGGGCACGATGTGATCTCGCTCAACGCCTATCCGGACCCGTCCAAAGCGCCCCATAGCCCCGCAGATGTCGATGTTTTTCGCACCAATCTTCAACAAATCGTGCGAAGTCTGAACGCTGATTGCGGCGTGCTGTTCGAAAACGAAGGCGAGAGGCTTAATGTGGTAGATGAGAAAGGGAGGCTGATCTCAGGCTACGGCCTCTTGATGACCTATGCGCTCTTGGTCGCCAAGTCTAGGCCGGGATGTTCGATTGCGGCGCCGATCACCGCGCCGAGCAGCCTTGAAGAGCTTCTCAGACCCTACGATGCCCATGTGATCCGTACCAAGACGGACGCCCGATCACTGATGACCATTGCCGCAGAACGCGCCGATAACGTTGCGTTAGTGGGCGACATGGAAGGCGGCCTGCTTTTCCCCGAGTTCCAGCCGAGCTTCGATGCGATGTTCGCATTCGCTCGCCTATTAGAGATGGCCCAAAAGGCCGAACTCAAGTTGAGCCAAGTCTACGATCAAGTGCCGCCCAGTTATGTCGCAAGCCGCGCTATACGATGCCCTTGGGAACTGAAAGGTCGAATCATGCGCGTGCTGACCGAAGATGCGTCGCGCGAGGCTCGGGTCGAATTGATCGACGGCATCAAGATTCATCACGACGAAGCGTGGGCGCTGGTATTGCCCGATTCGGCCGAGCCGGTCTTCCACTTGCATGTCGAAGGTCCGACTCAAAAGGATGCCGAGATTCTGCTGAACCAGTACGCAGAGAGGATCGAGGCCATTCGGTAGTGGGCAGCGTCTTTGGGAGGTTGTTTCAGATCGCGACTTTTGGCGAATCGCACGGCACGGCGGTCGGCGTCGTTGTCGATGGATGTCCGCCTGGCCTCGAAATCAACCTAGATGAAATCCAGTTCGAATTGGATCGTCGCCGACCCGGCCAAAGCAAACTGGTGTCGCAACGGAAGGAGCCAGATCGCGTCGCGGTCCTATCTGGATTGATCGATGGTCGCACGCTGGGTACGCCAATCTGTCTCTTGGTTCACAATCAGGATGCGCGCCCTGGCGACTATGCCCAGATTCAGGAGCTCTATCGACCCTCTCACGCCGACTACACCTACGATGCGAAGTATGGCCTGCGCGCGTGGCAGGGCGGAGGGCGAGCCAGCGCGAGGGAAACCATTGGTCGAGTAGCCGCAGGATCGGTCGCCAAGCAACTGCTGCGCAATCGATACCAAGTCGAAATTGTCGGATGGGTGGCCGAGGCTGGCGGCGTTCGCGCCAAGGTCGATCCAAGCAAAGTTACCATAGCGCAGGTAGAAGCCACGCCAACCCGATGTCCGCAGCCAGCCGCGGCGCGAAAGATCCAGGAACGAATCGAGGAAATCCGAAAGGAAGGCGATTCGATTGGCGGCGTCGTAGGTTGCGTGGCTCGCGGCTGTCCGCCCGGCTGGGGAGACCCAGTTTTCGATAAGCTCGAAGCCGACTTGGCCAAGGCGGTCTTAAGCTTGCCCGCGTCTAAAGGCTTCGAGATCGGTTCGGGCTTTGCTGGCGCGCGAATGACGGGCAGCCGGCATAACGACCCGTTCTACAACGATGGAGCCGACCGAATTCGTACCCGCACCAACTATTCTGGCGGCATCCAAGGCGGTATCACCAATGGAGAGGACATTGTGATCCGCGTCGCATTCAAGCCGACGTCGACGATCTTTAAGCCGCAAGAGACGGTCGATCGGCAAGGCAATCCCGCCATTCTGAAAGCAAAGGGCCGCCACGATCCTTGCGTGCTTCCACGAGCGGTGCCTATGGTGGAGGCGATGGTGGCGCTAACCCTGGCCGACCACGCGCTGCGCCATCAGGCTCAATGCGACTGAGCGACTGGTTCTTCTGCTTCTATCTGGACGGCGGCATGAACATCGGACGGCAACGCGTCCAAATGCGTTCGGAGCAAGGCTCGGATCTCGCTGATGATCAGTCGTTTTTGCGCTTTTAGACCTGCAATCTCTTCTTCTAACTTGGCGGCTTGCAGTTTGGCCTCGGCCAGGATCAGTTCAGCCTCTTTGCGGGCATTGGCGCGGACTTCGTCTGCCGACTTTTGCGCCAACATCAGCGCTTCTTTCAGTGTGTCTTCCATCGAGCGAAACTTGTCGGTCTCAGTCGAGGCGGAACCCAGTTCGGACTTTAACCGCCGATTCTCCTCCTGAAGATCGTCATAGTCGGCTGCTATCTCTTGTAGAAAGAGCTGCACCGCTGTCGGATCGTATCCGCGCATTCGGCGAGGAAACGCTCGGCTTTCTATCTCCAGCACGGTAATCCGTCCGCGGTCGCTCATCCAAAGATCCTCACGATTAGATTTGAGAGAAACATCAGACCCACCAGCGCAATGATGGGCGAAAAGTCGATCGACATCCCGCCAAAGCCCATCCGACCCGTAAACCGCCACAGCACGTCGCGCACGGGCGAGAGGATCGCCCCGCTCACCCTCAAAATCGACCGTATGATCGGATTATAGAGCGGCACGCGCACGTTAAACAGCCGCAACCAAGAAAGAATCACCTCAAAGAGAATGCACAGCACAAGCAGGTTTATCATCCAGATCAGCAGATCGGTCGGCTGCTGAAGCCGCCAGTTCAGCATCATGGCTTCTGCGACCTCTGCATCTTTTCTCTTATACGCTTCATGTTGCCCTGCGCAGCCCCGTCGTTAGGAGCAATCTTCAAGAGTCGCTCCCAAGCGGCTAGCGCCTTTGCAAACTGATTAGTGCGCTCGTAGCTATGCGCCAGCAACCGAAACACGACGCCCTCCGCGCCCGGTTTCGAGGCTGCCATCTCGGCATACTTGACGGCTTGGGCGTAATCCTTGCGCTGGTAGAAGTGATAGGCCGCGTCATAGAAGGCGTCCGACAGACCTGGATTTTCCTTCATGTTGCGCTCGTATACCTTCACAGCCTCGGAGTGCCGCCCATTGCTCGAAAGGATCCAGCCCAGAGTCGAATAGCGCTCGGTATTCTTCGGATCGATCTCGATCAAGAAGAAAAGCATCCCCATCATCCAATGGTGGTAGCCGTTGTGCCAGCAATAATCGACGCTGATCGTTATCTGCTCCTCTACGCGCTCGTTGATAAAACCAAGCTTGGCCAATGTCAAGGCTGGCGGTTTCTGTTGGGCAAGCAGGCAGGAGACGACCGCTATCGAGAATAATAAGAATAGAGAGACGCGCCAACGAAATGCGCTCATGCTCTTTATTTTGACACAACGAGCGCAGGGAATGGAGGGAAACATGGACGAGCCGACTAAACGTTCGAACGAACTTGAGCAGGCGATGTCGAAGATTCTGGTCGTGGGAGGAGGCGGCGTGCTCGGCCTCTTTCTTGGATGGCTGGTCGTCAAGTATGGCGACTGGTTTCAGCATATAGGCTGGCTGTTGGTGATCGGCGGCGGTGCGGCCTTGCTTTACGCAATCTATGGCTACCTTCAAACGCGCAGCATTCCGAGCTTTCCGGTTACTTGCCCCTATTGCAACCAAGACACTGAGTTCACCGCGCCTCCAGTCCGCGACTTTGCATGCGACCACTGCATGAAACTGGTGCAGATCGAGAACGGCAAGGTGGTCGATGCAAAGCAGATTAAGTGCCCCAATTGCGGCTCTATGCAGCGCATTTCTGCCCGAGCGACAACCGGCATCTGCGAAGAGTGCAATCGCGAGATGAACGTTTCGAAAGCGCAGCGGGTTGTCGCCGTGGATGAGAATGCGCCTCACGAATTGGTGCTGACGGGCGTTGGCCGACATCCCGATCGAGTGATCATGATTTTGGAATCGATGCTCAGCCTCAACCGATTGGACGTGAAGAAGCTCTTAGAGACCTTGCCCATTGTGCTGTTCACCAACATTACAAAGCGCAAGGCCGAGATGACCCGGTTCGAGTTAGTCGAAGCGGGAGCCATCACCGAAATCAGGCCGCTTGCTCAGGCACAAGCCGAAGAAGCGCCCGACTGGCTCAAACTCCCGCCAACGTAGACTTTACTGACCGATGATGATCGCGCCAAGCGAAGGATCGTAGACGCAATCGATGCCGAGCGCTTCTTGAATAAAGGAGATTGGCGCAAGCGTGCGGCCATTGATGATCATGGGCGGCAATTCTAAAGTAATCGAATCGCCGTCCAGCCGTGCTGCGTTCAGCCCGACCTTCATCCAAACTTCCTTGGGCGCGCCGATTATGGTAACCGTGCGGTCGGCCTGATTCCAGAACAGACGGCCGCCCGCGTTCTCAAAGATCTGTCGCACAGGCGCTATAGGTACGCCAAAGTGGACGCGAGGAGAGACGTCGAAACTGACCGGGTTGGCATCCATGATGACTGCAAACGGACCGCTCAAACCTTCGATCTTGACGCCCTTGCGAACTGGAATCGGGGCTTCTGCAACCACCGTGCGTTTAGCAGGCAAGACTGATGCGATCTTGGGAGGCTCAAGCCGCTGACCGGCCTGTCGGACTGTAGTTTCGGAAGAGCGAACGGGCGATTTGGCCAATCCTGGCAAGTTCGGCTCGGCCATCGTTGCCAGAGCGGGCAAAACCGTTCTAGGGGCGACGGGAGCAAACTCGGGCACAAACGCCCGCTGGCCAGAATTGGGGACGGCCTCAAAACCCTTGCCGTTTCGCAGAGCCGAGCTGGCCATCGCTGCATTGAGCGGCGCGCTGAACAATCCCGACGCGATATCGGGAGCCGCATTGACCATCAGTTCCGATGGCTTGATGGGACGCGCGATCGGACGAGATTCGGCCATGGCTTCGTTCGCGTCGTGCACGGAAGTTGTGGCTTCGCTCCGCCGATCCGTGCGACCGCCGACGTTATTGACATAAACGCGAACCGGAGGCGACATGAGCGTGCCCAAACCGTCGTCGTACAGTTTTGCTTCGATTAGGTGCCATCCGTTCGTCTCCAGCGTCGTGTCCCATGCGAACGAATAAGGCGAGTAGTTGCGAAGCGTTCGAAACTCTTTATCGACAAACAGTGAAACGAACGGCTTGTTGCCTTTGGCTTGAATCCGAACCTCGACAAGGCCCGAAACGGTCGCATTGAAGCGCGGCCATTGCACCATGATCGGCGCGAGCGGGTCGGCCTCCAGCTCGACCAACTGGGAGGTTTCTGACAGCAGTCGTCCCTCTTGGTCGAACAGTTGCACGGACACTTCGTGCACGCCCGGGGCTAAAGGAACCGAACTGAGCGGAAAAATCGATGTCCCCGAATCGGCAACCTGGAAAGCGACCGCCGCGCCATCGATCGACAACTGAATGGCAGAAGGTTTGGCGCCTTTCACCGATACGGCCACGTCGCGCTTCTGATTGAGCGCGCTGACCTTGACGTCTGGCGTCTGTGCAGTTGCGCCTGTGCATAGTGCGGCCGCCGCCGCGAGGAACATCAGGTTTGTTCGCATGGTGCTGGGACCTCCTCCCTGAACTTGGTTAAGCGACATAGAATACCCTCATTCGACGGTCGCTGGCAGATTCCTTTGGACCTCTTTAAAGTTCTACGAGAATCGCCGTCTGAACGCCGTCCAAGGATCTCAGTCGGTTCAAAACGGCCTCGTCTACCGGATCGTCGATCTTGAACGCCATGATCGCCCGACTGCCTCGATGTTCTCGCCCAACATACATCTGAGCGATGTTAACGCCCGATTCGCCTAGAAGCGTGCCGACGCTTCCGATAACGCCTGGCTGATCTTGGTGCTGTGTAAAGATAAACAGGCCCTCCGGCTGCAAATCCACGCGCAATCCGTCAACCTCGGTTATTCGAATGCCACCGACGCCGTACGATGCGCCCGATATCGACCTTGAATCGTCTAGAGTAGAGGCTGTTATCGTTACCGTTGGCGGGTCATCGCTTTCAATCAGGCGCGTTTCCGTTCGGATCCCTCTGTCATGGGCAATAAGATGGGCATTGACCAGATTGACAGGCTGCGAAAGCATGGGGGTCAGCAGACCGGCGATGGAGGCGCGAACAATCATCTCGGTGGGGAGGCCGTTCCAATCGCCATAGAGTTCGGCTACCACGCCTGTAACCGGGCTCGACGCCAGCTGCGCATGCAGTTTTCCGATCTGTTCCGTTAGCCTCAAATAGGGTTGCGCTCTAGCCATCGCGTCGGCATCCACCGCCACCATGTTGACCGGACTTGAGGGCGGCAGTCCTTGTAGGACGTTTGCAATCTGCTCGGAAACGTCCAACGCGACCGCTGTCTGCGCTTCTTCCGTCGAGGCGCCCAAGTGCGGCGTTACAACGGTCTGCTCCATGCGCGCTAACTTCAAATCTTGCGGCGGAGGTTCGGTTGAAAAAACGTCTAACGCTGCGCCGCCGATATGGCCCGATTCGATCGCTGTGGCCAGCGCCTCTTCATCGA
Source organism: Armatimonadota bacterium (assembly GCA_013359125.1). Lineage (NCBI taxonomy): Bacteria > Bacillati > Armatimonadota > Armatimonadota bacterium. The sequence continues at coordinate 14,594 of JABWCR010000020.1, forward strand.
TCATGGCGCCGCGAGAGGCATTGACAATGCGCGCGCCCGGCTTCATCTTGGCCAGCGTTTCGGCATTGATCATCTGCCGGGTCTGGTCGTTTAGCGGCGTATGCAGCGTAACAAAGTCACTTTCTGCGAACAGGCGCTCTAACGATGCGGCTTCGACGCCTGCCTGTTCGATTGTCTCGACCGGCATAAACGGATCAAACGCCAATACCCGCATTCCAAAGGCTCTCGCTCGCCGAGCGACCTCTCGTCCAATTTTGCCAAATCCGACGATGCCGATCGTCTTTTTGTACAACTCTACGCCGACAAACTTAGACCTTTTCCATTCTCCTGATCGCAATGATCGATCGGCCTGGGGCACTAATCTTGCCAGCGAGAGCAGCAGCGCCATGGTCAACTCGGCCGCAGCGACCGTATTGCCGCCGGGCGAGTTGACGACCACGATGCCCCTCTGCGTCGCCGCTTCTACATCGATATTATCGACGCCGACGCCCGCCCTTCCAATAATCTTCAAATTTGCGCCCGCTTCGATGACAGGCGCGGTTACCTTGGTTTCCGATCGCACCATCAAAGCCGAGTATTCTCGGACTGCCTCTATCAGTTCAGACGGCGTCATCCCGACTCTTAGGTCGTATGGGATGCCGGCGTCAACCAGCGGTTTTAGGCCAATTTCTGGGATGGGATCGCTAACTAGGACTCTGTTCATCGTAGGCGTGGTCGAGCCGCAAGTATACCTAAAGTTGGGTACGATAGGGGAGTGAGGCCAGGCGAACTGCTCGATTTGGGGCGCATGGGCTACCGAGAGGCTTGGGCAGTCCAGCGGCAGAGGCATCAGTTGCGCGTCGAAGGCTCTGCGCCCGATACGCTGATACTGGTCGAGCATCCTCCGGTCATCACTCTCGGCCGGGCATTTGCAGGTCAATCATTGCTCTTGACGGAGCAGGAGTACCAGCAAAGGGGCATAGAAGTCGTCAGGACCGATCGCGGCGGCGACGTAACCTATCATGGCCCTGGCCAATTGGTCGGCTATCCCATCTTCGACCTCAAGGATCATGGCGCAGACTTGCACAAATTTCTGCGAGCCATCGAAGAGGCGCTCATCGAGGCCGTAGCAGAATTTGGGATCAAGGGCGTGCGCTCGAGCATCAACACCGGAGTTTGGGTTCATGGCGAGAAGTTGGCCGCTATAGGGATCAAGGTCAGCAAGTGGGTCAGCCTGCACGGCTTCGCCCTCAATGTCGATCCGGACATGAGCGCTTTCGATCTCATCGTGCCTTGCGGTCTGACCGGCTATCGGGCTACCTCTATGGCGGCCCAGTTAGGAGAGCCGCCCAGCATGGACGCCGTGAAGCAGGCGGTCAATAAGCGTATCAGTACGGGGTTCGACTTAGACCTCGACGCGCTCAATACCGTGTTATAATTTCTGCAGAAAGGAGGGCGTATGAAACCGATTAGCATTGCTTCTATAACTCTTTTGCTCGCCTATGCAGGCTGGGCTGACGACTTTATCTCCGCCCGCAACGGCGATTGGCGGAACAGCAACGGCGGAGGACCGCAAACGTGGAACATCGCCGGATTTCCAGGCATCAACGACAATGCCACCGTTCTACACACCGTTGGGGTAGCGCAAGCTAACTCCTGCGCGCGCCTGTTCCTGAGCGGTAATCTTCAAATCAGCAGCGTTCAGTTGATTGTCAACAACGGTCTAGAGTGGTCGGGCGGTTCGATTTCTGGCTCCGCCAACTTAGATCTGTTCGGTTCATCCCTGTTCAGGACCGGCTCGGTCAAGACGATGTCTGGCGGCGGGATGGTCAACAACGGTACGATTCTGCTTCAAGAAGGATTCTGGCGCTGCAACTCTTCCCCCGTCTTTGCTAATCTAGTCAATGCCCAACTGAACCTGCACGACGCCGTCATCGATACGACCGGAGGCGGAGGCCTGCACGTTCAAAACTCGGGGTTTATCACCAAGACTGCCGGCAGCGGCACGGCGACTGTCAACTTTCAATCTCTTACGACTACCGGAGGCGGTATCGCCTCTAACTCTGGCACCCTTGTGGTCAATTCGCCGACCGTGGTGAGCGACAACTCAAGGTGGGACGCCGTCAATGGCGTGTTGGACATCACCGGCACAGGCTCCACCAGTATCAAGGGCATCTTGCTGGGAAACAGCCCCGGCTTGGTCAACTTTGGCGGCAACTGGGTTGTGCATCCAGACAATGTGGAGCTGAACTTCATCGCCGGATCGGGGTTTACCTGGTCTAGCGGTTCGATGACGAACAATCAGATTACCAATCGCGGCATCCTGAGTTTGACGGCGAGCACTGTCAAGTCGATGAACAGCCTGCACATCATCAACGGCGGAGCAGCGACCATGCGGCACCAAGGCGGCTGGTTGCGAATGAACGGCGGTTCGAAACTGACCAACACCCTCAACGGCACGTTCGACATCATGGGAGACGTCGCCATCGATACGACAGGCGGTGTTGGCCCCATCATCGACAACTTCGGCTTTTTCCGAAAGATTGCAGGCAGCGGGACGGCGAGCATCGTCGCTTCGGTGTTCAACAACTCCGGCACGATCTCGGTAGAAGCGGGAACATTATCGCTCAATGTCCCCACAGTAACGAGCGCCAGCACATGGGGCATCTTTGGAGGCGCCTCGATCGCCCTTGTCGGCTCTTTCGGCGGGACCAAGTGGGAAGGCATCTACACGGGCAACGGGGCAGGCCCTATGGTTTTGAACGCCAACCCTTCGATTGGCCCGGCGGGCGTTCAATTGAACATGACGAACGCCGGTTTTGTCTGGGAGTCGGGTTCGATCAATGGCAATCAGTTGACCAATGCCGGGCGCATCCGAATGACGACGGGCAGTGTCAAGTCCCTCAATTCTGTGTCTGTTGTCAACAATGGAAACGCGGCTCTCGAAGCGGGCTGGTTGCGAATGAACTCGGGCACGCAATGGACGAACGCCGCAACGGGATTGCTCGAGCTGGCCTCAGGCGCTACGATCGACTACACCGGCGGCGCCGCCTCAACGATTCTCAATCAGGGTTTGATACGGAAGACGGGAGCCGGCCTATCTATCGTCAGCAACCCCAACTTCGATAACCGCAATACGGTAGAAGTGCAAGGCGGCATTCTTAACCTCAACTCTACCAATGTCAATGCTCAGGCTGGCAACACGTGGGACATTGCCAGCGGCGCCAGAGTAGTCTTGTCAAGTGGAATGAACCTTCAAGGCGAGTTCGCCGGACCATCGACAGGCACTCTGGAGTTCAGTTCCCTCGCTCTTAATTCCAACGGTTTGACTTTGAATCTTGGCGGACCGGCTGAGTGGACGAGCGGCGCTGTTTCGAACGGGCCGGTTGCTTCCAACCAGGTCGTGCTGGCCACGACCGGCAATGTCAAGACGCTTAGCAACGCAACGTTCGACAACAACTTCCTTTTCCGTTTGGCCGATGGTTTCCTTCGTTTGAACAGTGGTTCCGTGTTCAACAACAATGCCAGTTTCGAAGTGGCCGGAAACTTCGCGATCGATTACACAAGCGGCGCCCAAACCCGATTCAACAATTTCGGTTCTTTCGAAAAGACAGCCGGAACGGGCGCGGCGACCGTATCTGTGCCTGCGTTCGATAATTCTGGAATTGTCCAGGTCGAATTGGGTCAGTTGAACGTCAATTCAGGAACCATCTTGTCCAGCGGGGTTTGGCAAGCCGAAGCCGACACTTCCATTTCGATAACCGGTGGCGCGGGAACCCTCTTCGAGGGCCTCTTCGAAGGCATAGGCTCCGGTCGATTTGTTTTCGCAGGTTTGAATATTGGTCCAAATGGCGCCACGCTCGACTTTTCTAACGGAGGCGCAGAGTGGGTGTCAGGAGCTATATTCGGCAATTCTCTGAACAACGACGACTTGCTACGGCTGACCACAGGCGCAGTAAAGACGATCTCGGCCATAACGCTCAACAATCGCGGCCAATGCTTCTTTGATGGCGGCTTCCTGCGAATAAACTCCGGCGGCATTTTCGATAATCACCCCGGGGCGACTTTCGACATAACCGGAGACTTTGCGATCGACTATACAGGTGGAGCGCAAACGACTTTTCTTAATCGAGGAACCATGAAGAAGAGCGGCGGTAGCGGCACTGCGATGATCAGTGTTCCGACGTTTGAAAATAGGAGCGCCGTTCGAGTGGAGAGCGGTACGCTGCGCTCCGTCTCGGGAACGATTCGATCGGTGGCTGGAAGTTGGTTTACGGCGCCGGGAACCGTCCTTAGTTTCGTGGGCGGCGGCACGACCAGTTTTGAAGGCGCGTTCAACGGTTCTGGAACGGGTCAGGCTCGTATGTCTAGTCTGAATATGACGGGCGCAGGTGCGAGCCTATCGTTTCCTTCGGGCATGTTTTGGGAGGGCGGCACGCTGACCGGCTCGCAACTGATAAACAACGGCCATTTTGAGACCGCAACGACTTCCATAAAAAGTATGTCGGGTCACTCGATTGTTAACAATGGAACCATGCTCCATGCGGAAGGCTTCGTGCGCCTCAATAGCGCTTCATCGATCACCAACTCCCCCGATGCCGAGTTCGAGGTTCGAGACGGTACAACGATCGATACGACCGGGGGAGCCGCCGGCGCTATCAACAACAACGGCAACTTCCGAAAGATCGCCGGAGCCGGGACAACAACCCTGACTCATGGCGTTTTCAATAATGCGATGCTGGTCGAATCCCGGTCCGGCACGATCAACTTCGGATCGCCCTATATTCAGACAACGGGCGAAACTTGGCTCAACGGCGGCAATCTCCAGTTTGGCAGCCCAATGGGGCTGCAAGGCGGCCGTCTGCACGGCAACGGTACGGTAACGGGAAGCGTTGCAAACTCGGGCGGCTCTGTCGAACCCGGTGGACCGCTGGACATTGGCCAGATCAACGTAACGGCCAATTACACGCAGTCCGGCACGGGCAGCGTACAGATTCAGGTCAAGAGCCTCACAGAGTTTGACAAGCTGGTCGTCGGAAACATCGTTAACCTTGGCGGAGAACTGGACATCGAGCTGGTAGACGGCTTTATCCCGCCGTTAGGTTCGTCTTACGATATCATCACTGCCACAACGCGCAATGGCGGCTTTAGCATCATCAATTCGCCTATCTTCTCGGGCGGACAGTCGCTAAGACCACAATATCTGTCCAACCGCGTTCGGCTGGTTGTAATGTTCGTGGGCGATGTGAACGGGGACGATTGCGTTGACGACGTAGACCTTGCGATGGTGCTGGCGGCCTTTGGCAACACGTGCATTGGGTGCCCCGAGGACCTGAATGCCGACGGCATTGTGGACGATGTTGATCTTGCGCTCGTGCTAGTCTCGTTCGGCCTGGGTTGCTAGTCGCCACTGCTCGGCAGTATCGATGTCGGCGCCGACCTCGGCGTAGGGCGACACAATCGCGCGCGCTGGAACGCCGATCGCTAGCGAGGCGCGTTCTTCGACATGCCGGAGGCTGATTAGCTTTGGGGAAATCAACCTGGCTAGCACAAAGCGAATCAGCACCCCCAAACCGATGACCATTGCGAGCCGGACGGGGCTTTTTCGGTAAGCATAGAGCTCTTCCAGCCGATGCAGTTGGCCCAAAGCCGATTGGCGTCGGACGAAGAACAGATTGCCGCCCGTAAACTCGCCTTCGCGCAGTTTGGCCGTCGTGCGTTTGATGTTGGGGAACTTTGCGCGGCAGGCCTCCGCCGGCACGATCGCATAGCAGATGTCTGCGCCCGATTCTTGGCAATCGGCGATGAAGCGGCTCAATGCCTCCGAGGTTACGAACGGGATGTCCGCGGTTACAAAGAGAACCCATTCGGCCATCGATCCTTCCAACCCTTTTCGCACATTCTCGAGCAGAGACGCGCCGGGTTCGATGACCGTATACCCCTCGCCTTCGGGCACGTTACCGGCAATAGAAACCCGGTCGATCTGTTCGCAGCCCAGAACGGCATTCAGCACATGCGCGTACATGGGCTTGCCTCTGACGGGCATCATTGCCCAGCTCTCGACTCCCGCTTCGGCCAATCCTGCTGGGTCGCCGCGCCCGCCCGCCAAGATCACCGCGTCAATTCCCATGTCGTGCCACCTTGGTAAGGCAGTCGACCAAACTCTCAGCGGCGCGATTCGCCTTGAGTTCGTCGTCGAACAGCGCGATCTGTCCCGATCCGCTTCCCGTCAGAACCACCTTCAATGCGCCGCTCTGATAGAGCCGATCGCGAAGCTCGGCGACATCCTGCAGTTCTTTCGTGATAGCCTCGTCGAAATCGTTGTAAAGATGCTCGGCCAGCTCGGCAGAAGCGTTGATCGACTGTATGGCTTGGGCCAGGGCTTCGGCTCGTCCCTCTATGCTTCCTTTGGGTCGATGCCGATCCAGAACCTGATACGCCCATGCGGTAGGGCAGGACGTCTGTTTGGGCTTGGCAATTAGAAAAGAAGCCCCGACCGACAGATTGGCCAGCGGCTGGACGATCTCGCCTCGTCCGCGGGCTAGTACAGGAGCGTCGAACAGCATTGCAGGAACGTCCGATCCGATTTTTGCGGCGATCGGTGAGAGGTCGATTTCGATTCCCGTTATTTCTTTCAGCGCTCTTAGAGCGGCCGCTGCATTGCTGCTGCCGCCCCCTAATCCCGCCCCTATCCAGATATGTTTGTCAATCTTCACGCTCACAGGCTGTTGCCATCCCGTCGCTTTTCGAAACGCTTCTACCGCTTGCCAAGCAAGATTGTCTTGGTTTTCTAGCTCGGGATAGTGCGGAACGGCAATTTCGTCGCGTTGGGAGGCCTCTATCGTAAGGCTGTCGCAGAAATGGACGGGCAGGATGACGGATGCGATCTCGTGGTAGCCGTCGCCGCGCAGTCCGCCCACCTCTAAGACAAGGTTGACTTTGGCATTGGCCCTAATCTGCGCGCGGGATGGGTGCGTACTCGCTTTCTCCACAATCCTCCCACTGGTCGCCGACAATCCGCCAAACGCGAACCCTTGCACCGTCTCTTCCAACCTGACGCTTTAGCCCGGGCGCATCCGGCGCGGCCTGAACGGAAACGGTTTCGACCGCTGTCCGAATTTCTGGCTTTTCAACCCGGCCCAGGGCTTCAACTCTAACGATTAGTCGCTTGCCTTCGGCCGTTGCATGGATGCGCACCGGCACAGGCCATGGATTCTTCAGCTTAAGGTCGGCGATTCCCTGCGCTACTGCCGCGTCTAGTCCGGCGGGCACATAGAGCGGCGCCACATCGTGCGGATGCCGCTCGACGATGGTCAAACCCGCCAACAAGGCCGCGTTGTAGAGCGTTGTTGAAGTCTGACAGACGCCTCCTCCCCAAGAGACGGCCAATGTCCCTCCAAAGCTGACCGGCGCTCGTGCTGCGCCTTCCGAGCTGATCCAATGGCCAACCCTTTCGTTAAACGACAGCGTTGCGCCCGGCCGAATCACTGCGCCGCTCAAACGCTTGGCCGCCCACGCTGCGTTGTGCCGCTGTCCAGGCGTCCGACCCGCCAACGGCGTGTCAAATCGCGCCAGTTCAGTGGGGCGAGAATCGGGAGAGCTGCGCAGCCCGATCGCCAATGCGCCCATCGTCAGCACGATCAGTAGGGCCGCTTTCATTCCCGAACTCCTAACCGGAAGGGCAATCCGGTCGCCCGACCGTCTCCGTACATGGTCCAAGCAATCGGAGGCAGCGCGCGGAATTCGCCGGGCGTCTCAGCGCGAAGCACATATTCAACGCTGATTTCGTCTCCCCAAGAGTAGTTGATCGCGAAGAGCATTCGGTCGTCGCGCATCTCTTGCGACCATGAGGCCGAGTCGGAATAGCCGGAAAGCGGCAGTTCGGCATCGATAGGGCGGCAACCCGACAGCACAGGGTCTTCGATCAAAAGCCGTTGCCAATTTTTGGCGTCGGCAGACCGCAAAGTCAACTTGACCTTGATCAGAGACCCCGCTCGCACTCGATCGCCAGACCGTAGCGAGCGGCCCACGGCCTCTGCGCCCCCGCTCAGGCTCTCCAAAAGCATGTAGTCGCGCTTGATCGAGGCCCCGCCGATCACCTCGCCCTCGATTTCCTGAATCTTTATCGCTTGCCGAACGTTGACAATGCCGATCGCGCCGGGCGGACCTGTAACGTTTATTTTTATCTCGTTCGCGCCTGCGCGAAGGTTGCGCGGATCGAGCGAGACCAGAGTCTCTAGCGCCGGATTTGCATCGATGGCGACGTTGATCGGGCTGCTGCCGGTTACCGATATGGAAACGCTTCGGACAGCGGCAGCGGAGACGCGAAACCGCCTCGCATGATCCAACAGCGCTTCCATCACCGCGGCCGTCGCCTTTGTGCTGCCCCACTCGTCTGCCATGCGCTGCCGGGATAGCCACGAGGCGATCTCCGTAAGCCTGGCGCCGTCGATTCCGGCTCGGCTGAGCGCCAAATAGACCCAAGCCGTCTGCTCGGCTGCAGTCGTCCAGTAGTCGTTGTGCCGCACGGGCCAATGGTTGCCTTCAGACAGCAGCATCATCTTATCCAACAGCCCGGGCATTACAGATTCCGCGCCCCATTTCTTGAGCGCCATGTAGAGATGCGCCATGCCCATTGCGCTGTAATCCTCGGCCTTGTTCAGCAACACGATCCGGTCTCTGTTTTCGCCGACCTGAAAGGCCAGCGTGGGCATGGGCGCGCCCGATTCGGCCAGTGCGAACAGAGCAAAGGCGACTTGATCTGGCGTTCTCGGTCGATAATCGCTGTAAGCGCTGGTCAGGGACCTGGTCAAGTGATCGCGAGCCCTGGTCAACCGCTTCTCGTCGATATTCTGGCCGTACTGCTTGGCCAGCCACAGCCCTCGCAGCACATAGGCCGTCATCCAAGGGTCGCTCTCGCCCTCTTCCCACCAGCCCCATCCGCCGCTGTAATTCTGGAACCGATAGAGCCTCGAGATGCTTTGCGCGACCGATTCTCGCGCCCGCTTCATCACGATGGGCTCTGCCAAGCCCTGTTCCTGCATCAATCGACCGGCCATCAGGCTGGGTAAGAACCGGCTCATGGTCTGCTCGGTGCATCCATAGGGATAATCCACCAAATAGTCGAGCGAGCCGATGATCTGAGACAAGATGGTGGGCGCAACGCGCAGCTCCAGCCGTGAATACTCCGGAATCAGCCTGGGGTCCAAGGAGAGTCGCACAACGTTCTCCCCGCTCTGCAAGGTGGTTCTCGCCGACTGAGATCGATAGGTCGCAAAGGGCAGGATTTCGATCGTCTTGGCCTCGGAGTCTCGCTTGCCGTCGCGCGTTTCGCCACGAGCGACGATCTCCATGTTGCCCATCTTGTCGGCCTTGTGCCTCCATGATACAGCGGCCGTCGCGCCCGGTTCGATCGAAACTCGCTTTCGATCCGCTTTGATCCCGCCTTCCAGCCACACCTCGCCCTCTTGACGCTGATCGCTGTCGTTCGATGCCACCACGCTGATCAGCGCCTCGTCGCCTTCGACCCAAACAAGCGGCGCCGAGAGTCGAACGGCAAACGGTCGCGAGCATTTGAACCGCCCGATGCCATGACCGACCTCTGTCCGCGCCGTGTGGCCGATCGCGGTTACTCGCCATTCGGTGAGCGAATCGGGCACGACCAGCTCTGCATGGGCGCGACCCTGAGCATCGGTCGTGATTGTGGGCAGCCACATTGCGGTGTCGGGGAAGTAGCGGCGCGGCGATTCCGAGCCGGACTTATCGCCCTGAAGCGCCAGCCACGGGAAGGAATGCTCCGTTGAGACTTGGTTTGGTCGCCGAGCGTAGAGCGAATTGAAGAGCGTCTCTGGTTTGTCGCGGCGAATGGCGAAAATCGCCTCATCGACCACCGCCACCGAGATCTCTGCCTGCACCGGTTGGCCGTTTGCAGTCGCTCGAAATCGCAAGCGCGCTCTCTCTCTCGGCTCGTACTTCGGTTTGTCGGATTCGACTTCGATCGTGAGTTTCTTGTCCTCCGATCCGATACGGATGGGGGCGCTGCGCGAGAAGAATCGCTTGTTGGCGGTCATACAGACAGAGACGTATGCGCTGGGCGTGAACGCGGCTGTAATCGGAATTTCCAACTCTGCTTGGCCGCGAGAGATTTGTAACGCTTGGGCTCTGTGAATGCGATCTCCCTCGACGCTGACCAAAACCCAGCCTTCTTTCACGCGACTGCGGACCAGCAGCTTCGCCTTCTCTCCGACGGCGTAGTTTGCCTTGTCGAGAATTACCTTCAGCGCATCGCGGACGGGGGGAGCGTCTGCTCCCGCACGATCGGAGACGTAAATCCACTGTCGCGCCTTGATCGGGTTGCCCTGATCGTCGCGCACGTTCGCCTCGATCAGCCATTCGCCTGGCCGATCGAACCTCTGTCTCCACACGTCGCCCGAGCCTTGCAATCGCCAGTCGACCGTCGTTTTCTCGCTATCCCAATTCACTACGCCTGCCCGCCAGACGGCGCTCGCTTCGCGCTCCTCTCCACTGGCTCGATCTGTTGCGACAGCGCCAAACTCGAACTCAGAGTTCAGACCGCCATAGTAAAGAGAGGATTCGATCCCTACGGTCCATAAGCCTTGGGTTGCCAGCGCTTTGCCCTCGCCAGAGGCATACTCATAACCCTCGCCAGTGATGTAGGCGACCAACTTGTACTCGTAGTCTCCCGGTTGATCCCAGTAGGAATCTGCCTCCTCTTCCTTCTTCGCCCATCCCCAATCAAAATGGACGGTCGCTTTGCCCGCATCGTCCGTGCGAGTCGCCCCGTCGCCGACATACTCGCCATAATACTCGCCGTCATATTCGTCAAGCATTTCGTCTTCGCCAAACGCATAGACTCGGCTGCGATAGACCGAATATTGAATCTCTGCATTGGCGACCGGGAGACCAAAGTAGTAGCCTGCCTCTATATCCCATCGCGGCGCCTCTCGACCGACAAAGAAGGGCTTGCTCGGTCGGACTTTGACCTCGATGCTCGGCTTGCGATATTGCGAAACCATGAACTCGCCGCTGGCCTGCCCAGTGTCGGTTTCTGCGGTCATGGAGTAGAGGCCCGAACCCGCCTCTGCGCTCAGTTTGACTTGCGCGTTGAACGAACCCGTTTGCGAGAGACGCACGGATTGATCGAAAATGAGATCGTTCTCGCCGTTGCGAACCTTGACCCGCGCTGGCTGGCCGCCCGGCACGGTGTAGCCGTTTGGGGTGTGATTCCTCAGTACGCCCTTAAAGCGAACGATATGGCCGGCGCGATAGACCGGCCGATCGGAGTAAATGGCCCCAGATAGCCCGCCCGAGCGCCCCCCTTCGTCATAGCGATAGACCCTGGCCCAAGCGGTGGGCGCGCGGGTAGACGGATCGAGCGCGACAGCCAACAGATTCCCAGACGTCTTTTTAGCATCGAGCGCGGCTAATCCTTGTGCGTTAGTCGATGCGCTCAAGGCGCTCTCGTCGCCGTACAATTCGATCGGCACGTTGGCTATGGGGCGGCCAGTCTTCAGATCGGTCGCCCAAACCATCGTTTGGTTCGGCGCCGACTTTACGACTAACCCGACCGATGTAACGATGATGAGCGCGATGCTCCTTTGAGCGCCTGCCCGCACCACCGCCGCGTAGACGCCCGGGCCTTGGGGACTGATGGGCGCATACTCAAGGAACACGCCTTCGGCATCGCGATTCTCAATGGCCGACCGAGTGGAAGCAACCAACTTCATCTGCTGTCCCATTCTCTGGCGATAGCGGGCCAATTCTTCGCCGCCTTGCCACCAGCCATACCGAAGTCCCTCCAGTCGAGACATGATTCCTCGCTTGTTTCCGGCTGGTACTGCCGACCAGTCCACCTTGAGCAGTTCGATCTCGATCTCGTTTGCGTTCGCGTCAAAGCCCTGCAACGCGATCTTGATCTCTTCATCGGGCAGGTAGACCGATTGCGGATGAATGAGGTTGAGAAACGGTCGGTTCGGCTTCATTGTTACGACGAATTGGCGAGCCTCGCCTTCGGCGATAGTAACCGTTTCGTTTTCTGCGCTGTGCGCGCGAGAGTAGGCAGAGACGCGCCAACTGCCTGCCGGCAGCGTGCGCCCGGGAATCCGGCCATGCTGATCGGACGTATAGGTTTTGTAGCGGTCGCCGCTGGTCAGGTTGACCGTTGCATGGGGTATGGGCGCGCCCGTGTACGAGCTGACCATTAGGAACGAAGCGCGACCCTTGGGCTGTTCGCTCTGGACGATGGCGACCAAACCGATGGCGGTATAGAGGGCGATAACGAGCACGACGACGGCGCTGCGTCCTGGCATTTGGAGGGCCTCCTGACAGCCTAATTATACGGCCTGGCGGCAACTCCTGCGCAACGGACTTGCGGAAGTTTCTGGGGCGCGATTCCTACTCGATTTTGTGCTACAAATCAAAAGAATCCCGTTCAAGCGAGTCGACGGGCGCTCTCAGCGCGCCCTGTTCGTACTTTGCAGGGAATCAATCCTTGCTCGAAGAAGTTGTGCCTCATGAATAGTGATCAGCCTCAATATACGGGAACGGAATCATCAAAAAGCGGCAACACGGTTCGCGCGATTGTCTTAGGCGTCTTGGCTATGCTTATTGGTTCGGTCGTCTATTGGCAGTTCACAATGCTCACCAATTATCAGCTCGGCCTCGTCTCGATCGTCTGCGGCGCGCTGGTGGGAGGCGCCATCTCGTTCGGATCGGAGAAAGAGGACAACATGACTCTCTTCATCATCGGCGCTGTATTAGGCGGCTTCTCGGTTTTCATAGCCGACGCGCTGATTTTTGCCGACGTTGCCGAGCGCGAAGGGATTGGCGATCTGTTTGGCAAGAACATCGTCGAACGGGCGATCGCCATACTCCCCGACCTCCCATCCGCCCTGGAAGTGATGGACTGGGTCTTCATAGCCATTTCGGCCTACGAGGGCTTCATCATTCCTAAGCGCCTGGCAGACGCGAATTAACCCTGGCTCAACCGCCGATAGAGCCGCGCTGCTAAGCCGTGCGCCTTGACGGCGCCCGCCATCTCGGACTGGTCGAAGTCGGTGGTGTCGAACGATGCCAGGTTCTCGTCATAGAGAGCCCAGCGACTTTCGCGCCCGATCACTCGTGCCGACCCCTTGTAAAGCCGCAGTCTTACCGTTCCCGTCGCCCGCTCTTGGACCTTCTGGATGAACGCCTTGAGGCTGGCCTTAAACGGATCGATCCACAGCCCCGCATAGGCCAACTCGGCCCAAGCGCGATCCGCCTGCTCCTTAAAACGAAGCTCGTCCTTGGCGCAGACCAAGGCCTCTAAGGCTCGATGCGCAGTAATCAGCGTTACGGCGGCCGGGCACTCGTAGTTTTCGCGCACCTTTAGGCCGATCATCCGATCTTCCATAATGTCGATGCGTCCGATGCCGTGCGCCCCGGCAATTCGGTTCAGCTGCACGATCATCTCCAGGGGAGAGTGCGACTGTCCGTCTAACGCGACCGGCCGACCCTGGTCAAAGCGAATCTCGATTTCTTGAGGATGGTCAGGGGCTTTGGTCGGGTCGACCGTCCATTGGAAGATCTCCTCTGGCGGCGCATACGACGGGTCTTCCAGCCGTCCGCCCTCCACCGACCGGCCCCACAAGTTCTCGTCGATGCTCCATATTTTCTCGCTCGACTGGTGGATGGGGGCGCCGTGACTGCGAGCGTACTCGATCTCTTCTGTACGCGTCATGTTCAACTCGCGCATGGGAGCGATGATTTGGGCTTCGGGCATCAGGGCGCGGATCATGAACTCGATGCGGAACTGGTCGTTTCCTTTGCCCGTGCAGCCGTGGACGAAGGCGTCTGCTCGGGACAGCGTCTTGGCCGTTTCGACCGCCTTGGCCGCAATCAATGGTCGCGCGATCGAAGTGCTGAGCGGGTATCCCTGGTAGTCTGCGTTTGCCGCGATCGCCGGAAAGCAGTAGTCCGAGGCGAACTCTGCCTTAGCGTCCACCGTGTAATGCTCGGCGTTCAGCGCTCTCGCCCGCTCTGCAGCGTCTTGCACGTCCTCGCTCGGCTGGCCCACATCGACTGTAACCGTTACGATCTTATCAAAGCCGTACCGCTCGCGCATTAAAGGGATGCAGACCGTCGTGTCCAGACCGCCCGAATAGACCAAAACCGCCGTCTTGTCGCTCATCTTAATTGCCTTAAATGCTCCTTGATCGCCTTGGTGGCCAATCCGTCCGCTATGGAGTTCTCCTCTCGATAGATATGGGCGGCCGTTACCTTCTCAAACTGATCGGCCAGCTTGCGAGCCTTCTGCGCCAGAACCATCAGCTCGGGTTTCTTGATCTTATAAACGCCGATCCATTGACGCTGCAACAGTTCGCTGTCCGTGCGCCAGTGAACCACTCTCGCCCCTAATCTCTTGGCAGTTTCAAGTCCCAAGATGAGCGCTTCGTATTCGGCCGCGTTATTGGTTTGCTGCCCCAGAAACTTCCTCTCCTCGGCCAGCAAGCGGCCCTGTTCATCCGTAATGGCAACGCCTGCTCCGGCAAGGCCAGGATTGCCTTGCGAGGCGCCGTCCGTGTAAAGGATGACCGTCATTCAGCAGGGGTGGCCGCCTCGACCTCCACCGTAACCGTCGCTTCGATCTCCCCGGCCCAATGCACCTTGACCTCTTTCGTTTCGACGCTGCGGATCGGATCGATCAGGTCGATTTTGCGCTTGTCCACCTTGATGCTGTGCTGGCTCTCGATCGCATCGGCTACGTCCTTAGCCGTGATCGCGCCAAAGAGCTTTGTCGAGTTGGGCGCAGTCTTGGCTTCGATCTTGACGCTTTTGCCGTCCAACTTCTGAGCGACCGAAGCTGCGTCCTTCATCGTGCGTTCGTGCCGCCGGGCGATCGCCTTCTCCATGTCGGCCAAGTTCTTCATGGCGCCCCGCGTCGCCATCATGGCCAGGCCGCGAGGGATCAGATAATTCCGTCCGTATCCGCCTTCTACCTCGACAACCTGGCCCTCTTTGCCCACTTTGGGCACATCTCGGGTCAATATCACTTTCATGCCAATTCTCCTTGCGCTATCGCTGAATCTGCAGGCCTATTGTCGGGCGATTGCCGTTTGCAACACCCTCGACCCCGGCCCAGCCGAATACGTTTTCCCACAGTCGCTGCCTTATTTTGAAGTTTACTTGCAGGTCGTTGGGATTGAACAGGTCAACCGCCAAATGCGTTCGATTGTTGAGCGTATAGTCTACCCCAACGCTCGGTTTGGCGGCAAAGAGACCGTAGCGAAGCGATAGGTCGGAATGGACCTTTGTGCCGTACTGCAAAATCGCGCGATCCGTCTCCGTAAAATCGTAGATCCCCAGGTAGAAAAAGCTATCGTTGCGATAGGGGATGGAGAGTATGGTGTCCGTCCGGTAGCGGTTCGAGTTCACATCAGACAGAAAATCTAACTGAAAGGTCGGTTCGCCAAAGCCAAAAGCGCTGGCCAGGCTCGGCGATGAGCCCAAAGTGCGGTTGATCCGGCTTAGCGTCTGTTTGGCAGCCTCCGCCACCTCCGAACCGTCCTCCATCAGCGTGGTTGCCTTATCGGTAAAGGTAGAAGCCTTCTCGATCAGTTCGGTCGCTTGCCCGGTCAGCTCGATCAACCGGTCGCTCAGTTGCCTGGCGTTTGCGAGCGTCGCCTTCATGTTTTCCTGGGTCTCGGGATCGCTGGTCAACTCTTGGAACGCCGCCAGCGACGCCTCCGCATGTTCAGCCGCCTTTCGCGCGCTGGTCAGCATGGCCACGGCTTCATCCTTCAATGCCGGATCGCCAATCAGGGCATGGGCGCTCTGGATGGCCAGTCGCGCCTCCTTGGCTGTCAGCGCGGCTTCTCGCATGATGCTGTTTATATTTCCCTGATTGGCCTGCAATGTGCGGTTTGCTTGAAGCGTGAGATTGCTTATGTGCTCGGCCGTCTCGGCCAGATTCTTCATCGTGCTGATGACCGCTTTGTTCAGTTCGGGGTCGTCCAAGAATCGCCGCACTGACGATAAAGTGCCCTGAATCTGCTCGAGCGTCTTGCCCACGTCGGGCAGAAGTTTATCCAGATCCGTCGGGGAGACGCCTTTAGCAACCGAGTCGCGCGCCAAGTATCGACCGGAGTAGACCGGCGGCGGTTGAACATCGATGCGGGCTTCAGATGGAAGAAGGATGCTGGCGGGAGTTCTAAACGTGCTGCCTTCTGGTATCTGCACGGTCGGCTTGATGTGAAGCTTCACGTTCACGCCAGGCCTGTCGGTCAAGAGATCGACCGATTTGACGCGCCCAATGTTTACGCCCGACATCATGACCGGAGCGCCGGGCGAGATGCCTTTTGCGCTGGGAAACTCGACGCTGATCGTGTAGTAGCCGCGAGTATCCTGTTGCGCGCGCAGATAGCCGTATCCCACGTAGAGGCCGAGCGCCACAAGGACGACCATCAAGCCCACCAAAACCGCATCGTTTCTCATCGCAATCCCTCGCAAAACGGTTTCATTATCGGTCGTTAGAGCACGGTTGCGGATGCCGCCTGCATAAAAGAGCGTACCTGAGGATGATCGCTGGAATGAATCTCTTGCGGAGTTCCTTCCGCCGCCACAACCCCATCAGAGAGCATCGCTACACGGTCCGAAACCCTCATCACGCTCGCCACATCGTGCGATACGACCACCGCCGTCAGCCCCAATTCGCGCTTAAGGCGCGCAATGAGCGAATCGATCTGAAAGCCGGTAACGGGGTCCAAGCCGCTGGTCGGTTCGTCGAACAGCACAATGTCGGGATCGGTCGCGAGGGCTCGCGCCAAGCCGACCCGCTTGCGCATACCCCCGCTCAACTCGGATGGGTAAAGCGATTCGGTGCCCTCCAATCCGACCCAAGCGAGCCGTTCTTGAACGATCTGGGCAATCTTTCCTTTGGCGGGCTTGCTCAGCCGCTCGACGCCGAACGCGACGTTTTCGTAGACGGTCAAATAGTCGAAAAGCGCCGCGTATTGAAAGACGATGCCCAATTTCCGCCGAATCTGGAGTTTATCGCGCTCAGAAAGTCTCGAAATCTCGATTCCCTCTACCCATATCTCGCCGGAAGTTGGCTGGATTAAGCCTGATATACACCGGAGCAGGGTCGTCTTGCCGGATCCTGACGATCCCATGATGCTGACCGCCTCGCCGGGATGAACCTCTAAATTGACGCCCGAAAGAATCGGCTTGCCGCCAATGCGGTAATGAAGATCGATCGTTTTTATTGCGGGCGCGCTCATCGGTTGAACAGGGCATCGGCCAAAAAGTAGTTGACGATGTAGATTAGAGAGAGCGAGATGACGACCGCGCGCGTGGTGGCTCTTCCCACGCCTGCGGCGCCGCCGGATGCGCCTAATCCCTGCTGACAGCCGACCAAAGCGACGATCAGCGCAAAGACCGCCGCCTTGATCAATCCTCCTGTGATGTCGAACGTCTCCATCGTTGCGCGAAGCGATTCGAAGTATGAATAGTAGGAAACGCCGATCGCCCCCGCAACGATCGCGCCGCCAAAGATGCCCGAAAAGTTGGCGACCGTGCAAAGCGCGGGCACCATGATCAGCGCGGCCAACGTGCGCGGTACGACCAGATAACTGATCGGACTGACGGCCAAGGCCCGCAAGGCGTCGATCTGTTCGGTAACCTTCATCGATGCGATGTGCGCGGCAATGGCCGACCCGCATCTCGCCGACACCATGATCGAGGTCAGCACAGGAGCGATTTCTCTGGCTACCGAGAGTCCTACCGCCCCGCCTGCCAGGCTGCCGACCCCGTACTTGACCAAAAGAGTCGCGCTGTAAAGAGCCAGCACTGCGCCCGAAAACGCCGCAGTGATCGCCACGATGGGGATGGATGCCACGCCGATGAACGCCATCTGGCGGATCGTCTCTTTGAACTCGATTTTGCCTGTCAGCACCGAACGAACGGTAGAGAGAAAGAGGGAAGCGACCTCGCCGACGAACGCCAGACTGGACTTGATCGGATTGCGAGCGTCCGAACTCGCGCCCCAACTCAGCTCATCCATTGTCTCGGCCTACGCCCATTTTTAGCGCATTGACGGCGGCATTGAAAAGTTCTTCTGCCCGCTCTGGCTTCATGCTTGCTCCCTGATCGGGCACAAACCAAACGTACAGCGCAGCGTTATGCTCGATCGGACGATTGATCAAGGCGTCCCTGAACTTGATCGCCTCGGTCGCGCCCCCGTCCCGCAAATCCTGCATCCAGCCAGTAGGCACGATGGCCATCAAGAAGATTAGCGCTTCGCCATCGATTACTTCGTCTTTGTCTTGAGACTCTCCCGAATACTCGACCGCCTCGCCGTCCGTTGCCACGTTGACAACGCTGGCATCCACAACCATCAGATCCCATGCCCTCTGCGCTAACTTTTCGCCGTATCGAGAGAGATAATCGCCGTCGCGGTGCGCGCGCCAAGTCTCTAAATAGGCTCGGACGATGTCTTCGTGAAACAAAATCTCTCCGATCGTCTTGGCCGCGTTGGCGCGGGCGGATGGGTCTTCGAAGCTGGCAGCCGCGATCATCTGACCCAAACGGCGGGTGTACGATCGGCCGTTCTTGAGCAGATAGACGCCCGCAACAAGGTCGTATTCGTCCAAAGTCGCCCAGTTGCTTCGCGCATATCGACGGCGGTTGGCCTGGTTGGCCGCCAAGGCCGACGTAACTACAATGAAGACGATGAATCCGATGGCGACTAGGCTACAGACCGACACTGGATTGATAAACGGGCTGTAGCCCCAGCGAGGCCACCCATAGCCTCCGCCCGGATTAACGATGATCGGGCCGCCTCCACCCCCGCCGCCCCATCCTCTTGAACCTCCGCCTCCGCTAAATCCCCCGCCTCCGCCTCCGCTAAATCCCCCGCCTCCGCCACGACCGCCCCCAAATCCGCCGCCGCGCTGTGCGACAATGGGCGACACCAGGGCAACGACCAAGAGGATCGGCAATGCGAGCAAGACGAGCCTTTTCACTGGTCGCAATTGTACCATTCGAGTTAGGTATAATTCCGCCCTATGAGGATGCGAGTAAGAGAACTGCGCCAGCGCCGACATCGAAAGGCCAAGAAGCTAAAGGCCGCGATCAAGCAGGCCAAAGCCGAAGCCAAGAAGAAGTCCTGAAGCCCCTGAAACAACGGATCGAGACCTTCATTCGTGCCGGACTCGAGGACGAGGCCGAGTTCAATGCGTTGGCCGTTCAACTCTTCCGCGTCCAGTACGACGAGATCGAACCGTATCGCCAATTCTGTAACGGATTGGGCGTCCAGCCTCCTCTGGTCGATTGGAAGCAGATTCCGCCCGTTCCTGCCGTGGCCTTCAAACGCTGGAGCCTGACTCGGTGCCGAGAAGAGGAGGCCGCCATATGCTTCCTGTCTAGCGGTACCGGCAGCGGCGAACGCAGCCGACACTACATGGATGCTGGCGCCCTCCATCTCTATCGCGCGTCATTGGAGCACGGCTACTCTCGCTTCGTCGAAGGCGGCAACCCCATGCCGATCTGCTCGCTGATCGACCCATGGTCCGATGCGCCCGATTCGTCCCTCGCCTACATGGTCTCGACGCTCATAGAAACCAGGCCGGCAGTAGAGATCGCGGCGCAGGA
This sequence comes from Armatimonadota bacterium, assembly GCA_013359125.1. Classification (NCBI taxonomy): domain Bacteria; kingdom Bacillati; phylum Armatimonadota; species Armatimonadota bacterium. Next base: position 34,220 of record JABWCR010000020.1, read on the forward strand.
GCCTTTTGTGCTTTTTGGCACGGCGGTCGCGCTCTATCGAATGGACGCGGTCAAACTCTCCAACGGCTCTAAGATCGTCGAGACGGGCGGCTTTAAGTCTACAGACATCGAGATCGATCGAAGGGCGTTTTATGACCAGCTGAGCGAGCGGTTTGGGACCAACGACATTATCTCCGAATACGGCATGAGCGAGATGGCCTCTCAATGCTATGCTGGGCCGTCGAACCTGTTTCGCAATCCGCCGTGGCTCAAGACTCGGGTTATCGATCCTATTTCTTTAACCGAAGTCGGTTTGGGCGAAATGGGCATCCTGACGCACTACGACTTGGCGAATTGGAACTCGGTCTTGGCGATCCGCACCGAAGACGCGGCTATTAGAAGGGAAAACGGTTTTGAGTTGGTCGGCCGCGCGGCCCAAGCCGAGCCGCGCGGCTGTTCCTATCGGTTCGCCTAGCGAGCGAACAACACGCCCTTGTTCAGATGCTCCATTAACTTCGTGTAGGGCACCAGCACTTTGAACGTTCCGGAAGAATAGGGGCCCAGTTCGTAGGGAGGAAACAAGAAGTAGAGGCCGTCTTTGTGGATCGTGAAGTTTTCCAATTGCGCAGGCTTGATCTCGACCACCTCGGCGCCGGCCACCCATGCCGCGCGCTCGACCCCTTGCAGTTGCGCCAGAATCTGGTCGGACAGATATCGCTTGTAGTCAAATCCGGGCATAAAAAGATCGCCAATGCTCAACTTTCGAACCTGTCCGTTTGCTTGCCCAAAGTTCATGCAGACGAAGTTCGTGTTGCCGTGCGCTCCTCCAGTGAACTCGTAGACCGTGAAGTAGAGGCTGATGACTCGCAAATCGTTCCGATGCACGGTCGGCGTTGCGAGAAATTCATAAGGTACGCGGGGTGCCTGAGGATTCTTGGCGGCGCTTTTGACCCATGCGGTCTGCGCGCTCTTTGTCCAGTCGCTGATCGCGGCGTTGGCGATTTCGCCTGTTTTGCCAAGGTTTGCAAAGTGGGGATAGGTGGTCTTCGCCGAGTAATAGCCCTTCTTATCGGCGTTGATCGACTTCATCTGGTAGTTTGAGGTCTGTGCGACAGCGATGCCCGCAAGCGCGAGCACGACGAGGAATCTCATGTTCTTCCTACTCCTTTAATTTTTCTTGATTCTACCTGCGAGACCGTACTAGAAGCAAGGTTCGCCTCGCGGGGACGCTCGCCCTCCCAATGAACTGCGTCGCCGGGAATTGTTCGGGAGGGCGAGCGTCCCCGCGAGCCAAAGCCGCCAAACGGGAGGGCGAGCGTCCCCGCGAGCCAAAGCCGCCAAACGGGAGGGCGAGCGTCCCCGCGAGCCAAAAGAGCGGGCCAGGCAGAAGCCTGGCGTTCCGAACGGCGTTTCGGCGGGTGCGGAGGGACTGCGAAAATTCGTTCGGACAAGGAAGGAATCGGCGCAAGTTTGGGCGAACTTAACCTTTTGGACTTTGCCTAGTTGCAGAGATCCGTGAGCATTGCAAAAGGAGGATGAAATGTACCGCTTGATGTTGCTTGTCGTCTCGGCGGCAATTGCAGCCACAACTTCGATGGCGCAGGTCATTCGGAACAGCGACAATCTGCCGCCCAGCGACAGCTCCTACGTAGGGCAATTTCATGCCCGTTATGCCAGCGGATTAGTTCAACTGTCTAATCCGATCCACGACATGTTCACCAACTCTTCGCCGCCCCCAGGCCCGGGCGGAACGACGACCCACTCCTTTGGCTCTCGCGTCAGCGCAGATGTCAGCATCAGCGGCGGAACTCCCGCCAGACTGACCGCGAATGCAGACTGCACCGTCATTGTGCGATGGCTCGACCAGATTGGCAACCTGCGCATTTTCGACACAGAGATGATCCAACTCGACATCTCGGGCGGCGATCTGCCCGCCGGCGTCATGATAAGGGAGAGCCCGACGCTGCCGTCTACGGGGCGGACCACAATCGAGGATATTGGCGGCGGGATGTATCGGATCGATAGTTTCTTCGATATTTTCACCGAACTGACCCTGAGCGGCGGGCAATCTTGGTTTCCCACCGAGTCGGGCGCCGGGCGAGTAACGTTGGTGCCCGAACCGGCCAGCCTAAGCGCTTTGGCGCTTGGCTTGATCGCTTTGGCCAGGCGGCGACGCCGGTAGGCCATACGGGGCAGGCCAGTCGCGGCCTGCCCATTTTTTTGCCGCGAGTTGGGAACCTACTTGACAAGCCATCGTATAATATGAGTGTAGGACGCGCAGGTTTCGTTCTACAAATTTCAACAGAACGACAATGGAGGAAGTAACATGGCTGGTAATCGAATCGCTTTGCGGCATCGACCGCAATTTGAGCTGACGCCCTGGAATCCTTGGCGGGAGATGGACTATCTGTTCAACCGATTCTTCGAATCGCCGACGGGCGGCGAGTTGCGGCAGGCTTGGCAACCGACGCTGGATGCTTATGACACGCCTGAGGCCTTTGTGCTCTTAGCCGTTGTGCCTGGGGCAGAGGAGGCCGCGTTCGATGTCCAGGTTTCTGGTTCTACGGTCGCGGTGAGCGGTCGGCGCAAGGCTTGGATCGAGGGGGAGAACGTTACAACGCTCTTCTCGAACGGCGCGAACGTCTCCGGCGAGTTTAGCTTCCGGTACGACTTTCCGGCGGACATCGATGCGGCAAGCGTGAAGGCGACGTATCGGTCGGGCATTCTGGAGATTCGCCTGCCCAAGGTACAACCGACTCAACCGCAGAGCATTAAAGTTGAGGTTCAGACCGAGTAGCCCGATGCGTAGGCGCGGGAGCGATCCCGCGTCTACCTTTCTTTCTTTCTGCGTCTTAGGTCGGTAACGTACTCGAGTTCGATTTCGCCCACTCGCACGGTATCCCCGTCTTTCGCGCCCGCCTCTTTCAACGCTTGTAGCGCTCCCGTCGATTTGAGCTTTCGGTGCAACATCTGTAGCCCTTCTGGATTATCTAGGTCGGTCATCTGCACCATCCGCTCGACGCTGCGACCGGACAAGAGGTATTCGCCGTTCACCGTTTCGACGGTCCATGGCGGCTCATCGGCATCAACGATCTCCTCCTCCGGTTCGAAAACGGGCGGAGGGAGGTTGCTGACGAGTTCGGCCAGTCGAGCAACCAGCGGTTCGGTTCCCTCGCCGGTCAGCGCGGAGAGTCGGACGGTTTCGAATCCTTGTTGCTGGATCGTTTGCTCCAGTTCGCTCAATTTGTCCAGCTCTTGCGCGACATCGATTTTATTGAGTCCCACGATCATGGGGCGAGATAGAAGCTCCGGATCGAACTGAGCGAGTTCTTGTTGGATGGTCTTGAAATCGTCTAACGGGTCTCGGCCGGACAGAAAGGAGGCGTCCAGCAGGTGGAGCAGGACGCGCGCGCGTTGCGCATGTCGCAGAAATCGATGCCCCAGTCCGACGCCCTCGTGAGCGCCTTCGATGAGGCCGGGCATATCGGCCATGACGAACGAAAAGTCGCCATATCGCACCACTCCTAAGTTGGGCGCGAGCGTTGTGAAGGGGTAGTCGCCGATTTTGGGCTTGGCGGCAGAAACTTTGCTGATCAGCGAGCTTTTGCCCGCATTGGGCATGCCGATCACCCCCACGTCGGCCATCAGCTTGAGTTCGAGCCGAATGCGCCGTTTCTCGCCCGGGGCGCCCTTTTCGGCAAACTTGGGCGTTTGCCGGGTGGAGGTGGCGAAGCTGGCATTGCCTCGCCCGCCGCGACCTCCGCGACCGATGATGATTTTCTGGCCTTCTTCGATCAGATCGCCGATGCGCCTGCCGGTTTCGTCGTCGAACACCATCGTGCCCAACGGGGCTTTGAGCAGGATGTCCTTGCCGCGTTTGCCTTGACGGTGCGAGCCTTCGCCGTTTCCGCCGTCATCGGCCTTGATTCGGTTTCGGTATCGAAAATCCAGCAGGGTAGAAAGGGAGCTGGTTCCGACCAGCACGACGTTCCCGCCCCTGCCTCCGTTTCCGCCGTCCGGCCCGCCTTTGGGCACAAACTTCTCGCGGCGAAACGAGGCGGCGCCGTTGCCGCCCCGTCCGGCAAGAACCTCAAACTCAACTTCATCGACGAACATCGATCTCTCGCATGAGGTCCTTCGAATCGACCGAGCGGGGCGCCAGTCTCATCGCTTTCTCCAGTTCGATTCTGGCCTCTGTTTTGTATTGGATCTTCGAGTAGGCGGCGGCCAAGTGGTACCGGATTTCCCAGCTAGTCGGGTCTCCGTGCACGGCTGCCTGAAGGTCTTCGATCGCTCGGTCGTATAGTCCCAACTTATAGAGCGCCCAGCCTCGACTGTCCAAATAGGTCGCCAAGCCGGGTCTCAGTTCGCAGGCTTTGTTCGTCAGTTGGAACGCCAACTCGGCGTCTCCGTCTGTATCGGCCAAGATGTAGCCGTAATTGTTCAAAACGAGATGATCGTTGGGCATGGCCTGCAGCGCTCGTTCGTAGGCGGCCAAAGCGCTCATGGTTAGACCGCTATCGGTGAGCGCCGCATCGCCGACGAATCGCCAATAGACCCCCTCCTCTTCCTGGTTCTTGAACCGTATAGTTTCGGCTTCGTTATCTAAGTAGGTAACCGCAAGGTCGGCTCGACCGTAGGCCAACAGCACCGTTGCGACGGCCATTCGGGAGTTTGCGTCGTTGGCGCCGGTTTGACCGATTTCCGAGGCGACGTTTAGGATGCTCTGACCATCGGCGGTCTGTATAGCCTCGGTTAGACGGTTCCATCCTTGCGGGCGTTCTGAACGAGCGAGAACGATGAGGGAAGCGAACCCGAGCAAGACGACGACCGTAGCGCGCCAAAGGCCTTCGCCCATATCCCTCAGTTTACCCGAGCGGGCAGGAGCGAGGCGGGCAGGGTCGAAACGGTTGTCTATGCGGCCGATAGCGTTCTGTGCCGCGTTCGCACTGTCCGCTCTGGTCGGTTCGACGCAGCCGGAGTTGAAGCAAGCCCTTAACGAGTTTCGCGAGCCGTTGCGCTTTGCGACGACCGTTTATGCCGAGGGTCGCTTGCTGTCTCATGCGATTTCGAGCAATAGCGCTCGATTTGTGTCGCAGCGGTATGCCGGATGGGGGTATTTGAGGACCGAATCGGCGGGGCGCGTTTCCGAGGTTTGGCAAACACCCAACGGCGTTTTTAGCATGACGGAGGGCGTTTTCAGGAGTGTGAGCCCTTTGGAAATGCGGCCCTCCGAGCAAGAGAACTCCGAATCGCGCCTCATAGCCCACCTCTCTCGGCAGAGCGATCTGTCGCCGACTGTCAGCAGCGGCAAAATGCCGGACGGACGTTCGGTGCGAGTCTATTCCGTTCGCACCGAATGGGAGGGAAGGGATCAAGCGGTCGAACTCTATCTGCATCTATTGCGACCTCGGTTATTGGGCTTTCAGGTGTGGGGTCGGCATCCATTGCGCGAGTCCAGAGCGATCAAGACCTCGACGTTCGACGACTTTCGAAACGTTTCGGGCCGCGCGGCTCCCCACCATCGGCGAGATTATTATGACGGTCAGCTCTTTGGCGAGATGCAGATCGCTAAGTTGGAGATCGCGTCCAGGATCGACGCTCGGGAGCGGTATCGGCGAGCCGTAGAGTTGAAGAGTTTTGCCGGCAGGCTGCCCTATGCGCATTCGGTGGGCTACCGAGGGCTCATGCCGATCGTTACTGTACAACTGAGAGGACCCGACGGCGTAAAGGACGCGAAGATGCTGCTCGATTCGGGCGCCAGCCAGACGATAGTCTCAAGGTCATTGGCCTCGTCGATCGGCCTCCGTCTTCTTGGCCGAATCAACATGAGGTCGGTCAGCGGCGGACTGACGCTGCACGGCGCTCGCGCCGGCATGGTGCAGCTTGGACGAGCGGCAGTGGGCGACAAGTGGATCGCAGTGGGCGATCTTGGTTTCATTTCGACCGCGCTGGGAGTGGAGGGCGTCTTAGGTTCGGATTTCTTGGGCCATTTTCGCGTAACGTTCGACTTCTCGAAGGGCGAAATTCGATTTGAGGACGCGCGGGAGCCGTATAAGAAGCCAAAAGACTCGATAGAGTTGGGTTTGCATTTTATCGCGGGGACGCCGACTTTTCGGTGCGAGGTGTCCAATTGGACCGAAGGCTGGCTGGTTTTGGATACTGGCGCGAAGTTTACTTCGCTACCGACCTCGATGGTGCCCGACCGGGCGAGACGAGCGTCTCAGCCCGTGATGGCGGCGACGGGCGCTACGGGGCTTTCGCAGGCGATGAGAGGCGCGAGAGTGGGAGACTTGAAGATCGACTCGGGCGGCGCCGACTTTGTGGTCGAAGACTTGGCATCGCTTTTCACGTCCAATGCCTCCAGCAGCATCATGCCAGGCACGGATGTGGGCGTGCTAGGCATCAATGTGATGCGGAGATTCGAGTTTACCGTGGATTACCGTTCGGGGAAGGCGTATGTTCGCCAGACGCCTCCGGGCAATGACAAGAACGCGAGCATTGGGGCTGTGTTGAGGCCTTCGGCAGAGCGGGCAACGGTGAGTTCGATGATCCCGGTATCGCCCGCTTCGGTCGTCTTGAAACGCGGCGACGTTCTGCTCAGCGTCAACGGTCGTTCGACCGAGGGCGCATCGCCAAGGGAAGTACAATCATGGTTGCGCGGACCGGAGAACACGCGCGTTCGGCTTGTGGTGTTAAGAGACGGAGAGTCGCTGGAGCTGAACCTGAGACGAGAGACGCTGCTTTACTGAAACTGGAGGAGAAAGAGATGGCAAAGATACGTGCGGCGATGGTAACGGACGTTGGCGGCATTGGGGACGAGTCGTTCAATGCATCGGCTTGGCAAGGATTGCAGATGGCCAAGCAGAAGTTAGGCGCCGAAGTGCGCTATTTGGAGTCGGCCACGGCTGCCGACTATGTGAAGAATCTGCGCGCATTGGCGGGGCAGAAGTACGACGTGGTTTTTGCGGTCGGGTTCTTGATGGAGAACGCCCTGAAGCAGGTTGCGCCTCGTTATCCTGCGGTCAAGTTCGCCATTATCGACGGTTCGGCTCCAGCGGCGGCCAATACCGTCTCGATCAAGTTTAACGAGCAGGAAGGCTCGTTTTTGGTCGGCGCTCTGGCCGCGGGAGTCAGCAAAAAGAAGATCGTGGGCTTTGTCGGCGGCATGAACGTGCCCTTGATCAAGAAGTTTGAGGCGGGCTATCGGGCGGGCGCTCAGACGATGGGGGCTGCTCGGACATTGGTCGGCTATACGGGCAATTGGGACGATGTGGGCAAGGGCCGCGAACTTGCGCTGACGCAGTTTCGACAGGGTGCGGACATTGTCTATCATGCGGCGGGTCGGTGCGGGATCGGTGTGATCGAGGCGGCCAAGCAGCGCGGCGCAGGCTATTACGCGATCGGCGTCGATATGGATCAAGACGGCCTGGCGCCCGGACGGGTGCTGACCAGCATGGTCAAGCGGGTCGATCAGGCGGTATTCGATGTGTGCAAGCGGGCATCGGAAGGGAAGTTTAAGTCAGGGCAGATCGTTTATGGCGTGAAGGAAGGCGGCGTGGGGATGAGCGCGATGAAGCACACCAAGAAGGACGTTCCCGCGCCGCTGTTGCAGAAGGTCGAGAGGTTGCGCGTTATGATCGTCAATGGGCAGCTGAAGCCTCCGGCGGACGAAGCCGCCTTGAAAAGCTTCAAGCCGCCCAAAGTGTAACGCTTAGCGGAAGCGCCAGAGCAAGTTGGCTCCGCCCTGTTGAGCCAAGATCGACTTGGCGGAGTAGTTCTTTGCATGGCCGTCCGCAAAGATTAGAAGGCACATGCCCTCGTCTCGGCCGGTCTTTTGATGCCGGCAGTAGAGCGGCTTGAGCTGTGCAGGGCGCAGATGATTGAGTTCGATGACGAGGTCTCGATCGGCTACCAAGGGTGTGCCCAGGCGCGGATCGACCGCGTTTTCCAAGCCGACGTAGGGATCGAAGACATAGCCTCGGTATTTCATTGCGCCAGGACCGCTTGCCGTGTCGCCGAACAAGGGAATGCGGGCGTCCTCTTCCAATTTTGCCGGGCCGAACATATCGGGGAATCCTTCGATTTGGGCAGGATCAAAAGCCGCCGCCGCGGTGTAGCCTATAGGCAGTCGGTCGCGGGTCGCCCATCGATTGCCGTAGGCAGCGTTTTCGGCGCTTGGACAGATAAAGATGCCGGTGTTCTTAACGTATGGCTGCATGATCGCCATCCAGACCCTCTCCGGAGAATCGGCGGGAGCGGCGTAGTTGGTCGATGGCGGAAAGGTCTCCGCCCAATCTTGCACGTACATCATGACTCCGAGGCCCAATTGGCGGCTGTTCGAGTGGCATGTGGTCATGCGCGCCTTCTCGCGCGCTTGGGCAAAGACGGGAAACAGAATCGCGGCCAAAATGGCGATGATCGCGATCACCACCAACAGTTCAATCAAGGTAAAGCCTCTTCGCATGCTCATCCTCCAGGGGAATTATAACCTAAGAATCGGGCTTTGCGCCCTCGGTCGCCATTCTTCTAAGGTTTTTACCGACCTGTTCCATAGGGTGATCCTCGCCTTGCTTCAATAGCGAGCCAAAGACGGGGCGTCCGACAACGTTTTCTTGCAGCCAGTCGCGGGCAAAGCGGCCGTCCTGGATCTCTTTCAACAGTTCTCGCATCCGAGCCTTGGTCTCATCGTTAACGATCCGAGGCCCGCGGGTCAGATCGCCGTAGAGCGCTGTATCGCTGATCGCTTGTCTCATGCCCGAGATGCCGCGCTCGTAGATCAGATCGACGATCAGCTTCAGTTGATGGACGCATTCGAAGTAGGCCAGCTCCGGCTGATAACCGGCTTCGGTCAGAGTCTCGTATCCGGCTGTCAGCAGGGCGGTCAGTCCGCCGACGATGACGGCTTGTTCGCCAAACAGGTCGGTCTCGCACTCTTCTTTGAAGGTCGTTTCGATCACGCCCGCACGGGTTCCTCCAATCGCTTTGGCATAGGCGAGCGCCGTAGCTTTAGCCGATCCCGAATAGTCGTGATGGACCGCTATCAGACAAGGCGCGCCAGAACCTTGAAGATAGAGGCGCCGAACCAGTTCGCCGACGCCGACCGGCGCGACCATGATCACATCCACATAGGACGGGGGGGGTATTTGTCCGAACGCGATGTTGAACCCATGAGCAAAGAGCAGCGTCTTGCCCGGTTGTAGATGAGGGAAAATGCTCTCGTTGTAGAGGTCGCGCTGATACTCGTCGTTGATCAGCATCGCCAACAGGTCGGCGCGCTCCGTGGCTTCGGCAATGGGGCATCGCTCAAAGCCGTCCTCGGCGGCGCGGTCCATCGACCGGCCCGGACGCGCGCCGACGATGACCTGGAGGCCTGAATCGCGCAGATTCAAGGCTTGAGCGCGACCCTGAGCGCCATAGCCCAGGGTTGCTATCGTTTTGTTCTTCAGTGCCGACAGATCGGCGTCTGAGTCGTAATAGAGGTCGGCCATCGAGCGCAAGTATACCGCTGAAAACTGGTAGGAGGCTTGGGACTTAGGTCGCCAAAACCGCGGTATAATCCGCCGCTGGACAATCCCCATGAGACGATCCCGAGACGACCTCAACCGAGAGCTTCACGGCGTGCGGCGGATGCCGATAGAGGAGAGAAGAGAGACCTATCAGCGACTGATCAACGAGGCGATGGAGATGGCCGAGCATGGTTTTGCCTCGAAAGTCATCCAGCAGTACGCAGCCGAATTGAAGCGGCACGGCAAGCCGATCGATGCCTTGAAGGTGTTGCGCCAAGCGGACGGGCTGCCGCGCGTTCTGCCAGGCATCTATGCCGTGATCGTGCGTCAAGAGATCTCGCTGATGATGGAGCTGGGCCGTTTGGACGAGGCGTGGGAGCGGCTTAAGACGGTCTTCAACAAGCGAGGCGTGCCGTTGGCGCAGTACGCTCATATGGTGCTTCTGTTGGGCGGTTACATGGCGGCCCAAGGGCGCAAAGGCTCGGCGATCGAGTGCTTTCAATTCTATGTGCGGCTGTGCGAGATGGTGGCCTTTCTGGAGAAGGAGAAGGTCTATCAGGGCTCCGCGTGGCATTGGCTCATGTTGCAAGCGCCCGATTGGATCATCCAGATCTGGCAGTCGAAGGAAGGCGATCTGCGCGAATTGGTGGCTCCCGCCATTGTGCAATTGTGCGAGGTTCAACGCCAATATCGCAGCCTTGCCATGCCCACCGATACGGTCTATTACTTTCTGCACGAGGTTGCGGAATGGTTGGAAGCGCAAGGAAACCAATCGCAAGCGGCCGTTGTGCGCGCCGTTATAGAATTGTCTGACGAAAAGGGCGAAGAATCGGAACCGATGGTGTAGGCCGCGCGTGGTACAATGCGTTACCCAACCCATGACACGGAGGTTCCCGGGAATGAAGTCCTTCTCGCTCGTTGCATTTCTCGCCGTCTCGATCGTTTTCGCCTTTGCTCAGCAGAGCCCGCCCGCGCAGATGATGCGCTATCCGGCCATCGGCAAAACGCACATTTGCTTTCTGTATAACAACGACCTTTGGGTTGTGCCTCGCATGGGTGGGATGGCGATGCCGCTCTCCAGCCCTTCTGGCCCCGAGAACTGGCCGCGCTTTAGCCCGGACGGCTCCCAAGTTGCGTTCGTCGCGAACTACGAGGGTGGGCGAGACATCTATACGATGCCTGTAACGGGCGGAGTTCCCAAGCGCATCACCCATCATCCCGGCAACGAGCAGCTTTTTGCCTGGATGAGCAACGGGAAATTGCTGTTTGGCAGCAGCGCCGAGGCGACCTTGCCCGGCTGGCCGATGATTTACACGGCGGCTTCGACGGGCGGCGCGTGGACAAGACTGCCGGTTCCCTACGGATTTAATGCGGCGCTGAGCGAGGACGGGCGATGGTTGGCTTATCTGCTTCAGCAGAACGATAGCGCCACTTGGAAACGGTATCAGGGCGGCCTTGCCCCAGATATCTGGCTGTTCGATCTTCAGACCAAGACCTCTAAACGCATTACCGAGTGGCCGGGCAACGACACGTTCCCCATGTGGCACGGTCGGTACGTCTACTACCTAACCGACGAAGGCCCAGAGAACCGTTTGAACCTGTGGCGCTACGACACGACCAACAATCGGCGCGAACAGGTTACGCGATATAGAGACTTTGACGTGAAATGGCCGTCCATTGGCGCCGACGCGATCGTCTTTCAGTACGGCGCCCAGATGATGGTGATGGACCTGCCGAGCCATTCTGTGCGTTCTGTGCCCGTTACCATTCCGGGCGATAAGGCACAGCTTCTGCCTCGCCAATACAACGTTGCCAATTCGGTCGCATCGTTCGGCATTTCGCCAACCGGGAAGCGCGCCGTTATCGAAGCGCGGGGCGACGTATGGTCCGCTCCGACCAAAGAAGGCAGCGTTCGCAACTTGACCGAATCGAGCGGTTATGCCGAGCGCAGCCCTGCATGGAGCCCCGACGGCAAATGGGTGGCCTATCTATCGGACCGATCGGGCGACTATGAGATTTGGCTGACGCCAGGGGACGGCAAGGGCGAGAGCAAGCAAGTAACGAAAATGGGGCCGGGATTCCGCCGAAATCTACAATGGTCGCCCGATAGCAAGATGATCGGCTTTACCGATCAAAAGGGCATCCTCAGCTACGCGGTCGTTGAGACCGGAGAGGTCAAGCAGGTCGATAAGGACATCTGGTCAAACCCGCCCGACTATGCCTGGTCGCACGACAGCAAGTACATCGCCTATGATCTGACCTCGCTCAATCGGCGGGCCTACGTCATGGTCTACGATGTCGAGACTGGTACGAAGCATCAGGTCTGCTCGGACATGTTCTCGTCGGGCAATCCGACGTTCGATAGGAAGGGCGAGTGGCTCTTCTATATCTCGCGCCAGGCATTCTCGGCGACTTACGACGACTTTGGCACCAACTGGATCTACAACAACTCCGAGGTCATTATCGCCGTGCCCTTGCGCAAGGACGTGAAGAATCCGTTCCTTCCCAAGAGCGACGAGGAGCCGGTGAAAGAGGAGAAGAAGGCGCAATCTAACGCGCGATCCGCTCCGATTGCATTCGTTGCGACCTTGGACGACGTTACGGGCGAGTGGAAGGGCAAAGTAACCGGCCCATCGCCGATCCCGCCAGACGGCCTGGACTTTACCATGAAGCTGACCATGGACGCCAGCAACAAAGTAACCGGCACGCTAGAAACGGTGTTGGCGAGCGGCGCCGTTGCCGGCAGTTACAACCCTGGCTCCAAGCAGTTGACTTTGACTGCGGACGTACAGGTCGCACAACTCGAAATGGTTGCGACTATCGCTGGCAGCAAAATGACCGGAACGGTCTCCGCGATGGGCCTTTCTTTTGCAATGAGCGCCGAAAGAACGGGCGGTGCGCCGACCGCGGCTGCTCAACCCGTACAGCCCGAGAAGAAGCCCGAAGAGACCAAACCGGAGGAGAAGAAGCCGGCCAAGTTCAGCATCGATTGGGACGGCATCGAAGATCGCTCGATCCGCTTGGGATTGGCAGCCGGTCGCGTGGGGCGGCTAGCGGTCAACAACCGCGGCCATCTGCTCTTTACCCGACCGAACGAGAATGCGATCAAACTCGTCGACTTTAGCGACGGCAAGACCGAAGAGAAGAGCGTGGCTACTGGCGCGGGCAACTTCGACATCTCGGCCGATGGCACGAAGATCATCTTCATGCGCGGGGGCACGCCCGCCATACAAGACGCATCGGCGGGCGCGAACGCCGAGAACGTCATCACCGCAGGCATGACCGCCATTGTCGAGGTGCGCGAGGAGTGGCAGCAGGTGTTCAACGACGTGTGGCGGCTGCTGCGAGATATCTTCTATGATCCGGGGATGCATGGCGTCGATTGGCCGGGTGTCCGCCGACAGTACGAGCCGCTGTTGCAGTATTGCAACAGTCGCGAGGACGTTGGCTTCGTCATCGCCGAAATGATCTCCGAACTGAACGCAGGCCACGTCTACTATAATCCCGGCGCAACCGGAGAGCCGCAAACGACGGTGAGCGTCGGCTCGCTCGGCGCCGATTATGAGTTGCATGATGGCGCGTACAGAATCACCCAGATTTACAAGGGCGCCGCTTGGGATTCCGACGAGCGCAGCCCCATCGACCAGTTAGGCGTTTCGATCAAGGTCGGCGACTACATCCTGGCCGTCAACGGCAAGCCGATCGATACGAGCAAGGACATCTGGGCCGCATTTATCGGCACGGCCAACCGACCGACTACGATCACCGTCAGCTCCAAGCCGACCAAGGATGCCGACGCTAAGGACGTGTTAGTGCGACCGATGGGCGGCGACGGCGGCCAGCGCTACCGGTGGGCCATCGAGCGCAATCGCAAGTACGTCGAAGAGAAGACCGGCGGGCGCGTGGGCTACATCTATGTGCCCGATACGGGCATCAACGGCCAAACCAACCTGGTGCGCCAATTCTACGGCCAAATGCACAAAGATGCGCTGATCATAGACGAGCGATGGAACGGCGGCGGACAGATTCCGACGCGCTTCATCGAACTGCTCAATCGACCGGTTACCAACTATTGGGCGCGTCGGGACGGCGTCGATTGGCCTTGGCCGCCCGATGCTCACTTTGGGCCCAAATGCATGCTGATCAACGGTCCGTCCGGCTCGGGCGGCGATGCCTTCCCCTACTACTTCAAGCAAGCAGGGCTGGGCAAGCTGATCGGTACGCGCACTTGGGGCGGATTGATCGGTTTGACGGGCACGCCCGGGCTGATCGACGGCAGTTCGCTCAGCGTGCCGACCTTCGGATTCTACGAGACGGACGGCACCTGGGGCATCGAGGGGCACGGCGTCGATCCGGACATTTTGGTATGGGACGATCCGGCCAAGATGCAGAACGGCGGCGATCCCCAGTTGGACGCGGCGATCCAGCATATGTTGGACGAGCTGCGGCGCAACCCCTACAAGGCGCCTGCCAAGCCGGCTTATCCCGACCGCAGTGGCCGAGGGATACCGAACAGGGATAAGTAGCGTCTACCCCCCCCCATCGCTGATGGGAGGGCGGTTTCGTAAGCGTCGCGGGCGGCGGAGAGAGAGAGGGCGAGAACGCCTTCGATGACGATCTCTTCGCCGCCCGTTTCGCCAATAGGCACAAAAGCGAGACCGAGGCGCTCTGCCAAGCGCTCAACGGCTTTTTCGTCTTGATAGCTGACGATCGCGCGGCTCTGCGTCTCGCCAAAGAGGCGACCGTCCAATCGACCCTGGCCGGGCATCTGCACGCTGGCTCCTACGCCGCCCATGATGCAGCACTCCGCCAGCGCTACGGCAAATCCGCCGTCCGAACAGTCGTGCGAGGATCGAAACAGGGTGGACGAGGCGCCCGAATGGAGAAACTTATGCAGTTTGGCTTCGCAATATAGATCGATCGGCGGCGGCAGGCCGTCCTCGATGCCGCAAACGACGCTGAGATACTCCGATGCGCCCAAGCCTTCAAGCCGATCGGCCGGAGTGGGCGCAGCCACAATCGCAATTCGATGGCCCGGTTGAAATCCTGCGCCAACTCGCCTGTCCACCTTTTTTAATACGCCCAGCGCGCCAATGGTCGGGGTGGGGAACACCTCGCCTAGCTCGCTCTCGTTATAGAAACTGACATTGCCCGACACGACAGGAGCGCCCAAAACGTCCGAAGCGGAAGCGATGCCCTCCACGCATCGCCAAAACTGCCAAAAGACCTCTGGACGCTGAGGGTTGCCAAAGTTAAGACAATCGGTGATTGCTTTTGGCTCGCCGCCTGTGCAGGCGACGTTGCGCAGCGCCTCGGCCACCGCAATTTGCGCCCCGACAAAAGGATCAAAGTAGCAGTAGCGGCCGTTGCCGTCGATCTTGACCGCGATCCCTTTTTCCGTGCCTTCCACGGCGATCACTGCCGCGTCGCCCTGTCCGGGCAAGAGTGCGGTGGCGGCTTGCACGGTGTGATCGTATTGGCGGTAGACCCAGCGCTTGCAGGCGATGTTGGGCGAGGCGAGCAGTTTGAGCAGGGCGCCTTTGGCATCGGCGACATCGGGGACGGCGTCCAGCGTGAAGGCTTTGGCCCGGCGGTAGTACTCCGGTTCTTCGATGGGCAGCCGATAGGTCGGGCATTCGTTGGTCAGCGCTTTGGAGGGTACGTCGGCCACGATCTCGCCCCGGTTTAACACGGTAACTTTTCCCGTATCGGTAACGCGGCCTATCTCGACGGCTTGAAGGTCCCATTTGGCGAAGACCGCTTTGGCGGCCTCTGCGTTTTGGGGCGTTACAAAGCAGAGCATCCGCTCTTGCGATTCCGAAAGCATAATCTCATAGGGCGTCATATCTTGTTCGCGCACGGGCACTTTGGCAACGTCGATCTCGACGCCCGTGTTCGATTTGGCGCTCGGTTCGCAGGTGGTGCAAGTGAGACCGGCGGCGCCCATGTCTTGCATCCCAGAGATCAAACCCTTCTCGATTGCCTCCAGGCAGGCCTCGATCAGCAGTTTTTCCATAAAGGGATCGCCGATCTGCACGTTCGGGCGCTTCTCCTCAGAATCTTCTCCCAGGGCGACGCTGGCAAAGGTTGCGCCGTGTATGCCGTCTCGCCCGGTCCTTGCGCCTACGTAAAGCACGATGCTGCCCGGTTCGTCCGCTCGGGCATAGGTGATCATCTCGCGCTTGACGATTCCCACAGCCATGGCGTTCACCAACGGATTGCCGCTGTAGCGCGGATGGAAGCTGACTTCGCCCGCTACCGTCGGCACGCCGATACAGTTGCCATAGCCGCCGATGCCGGCTACGGCCTGTTCGAAGAGGTAGCGGTTTCTTGCGTCGTCCAACGGTCCAAATCGTAACGAGTTGAGCAGGGCGACGGGCCGCGCGCCCATGGTAAAGATGTCCCGAACGATGCCCCCGACTCCGGTCGCAGCGCCCTGAAAAGGCTCGACGGCGGTCGGATGGTTGTGGCTTTCAACCTTCATCGCCACGCCCAGGTCTTCCGTCAGCGATATAAGCCCCGCGTTCTCAAATCCGCCCGCGTCTTGCGCTTCGCGATAGTTTTTGAACAGGCGCAAGGCGGGCCGGGAGAACTTGTATCCGCAATGCTCCGACCACATGACGGAAAACATGCCCAATTCGGTCTCGGTCGGCTCGCGCCCTATCAGTTGGACGATCTTTTCGTATTCGTCGTCATTGAGACCCAGCTGTCGCCAAGTTTCGGGAGATCGCATTGCTCCAATGTTACCCGGCGGCTAAAACGTGATAGAATCTAATTCGTTATGAAACTCTTTTTGGCATTCTGCATGGTTTTGGGCTTTGCGTTTGCTCAGCAGCCGTCGCTCGCGCTGAACCGATACGAAGGCTCGACCGTGCTATTGCCGAGAATGGAGGCCAGGGCGCTCAATCCGCAGAACCTTGCCGATCAGGTTATGGGGCAGGTGGCGCAGATCGGCGGCGCGGACGGTTGCACGGTTCACGGCGGGGCGTCGTTTATCACCCTTTTGCGCGTGGGCGGCAACGCAGAAGTAACTTGGGAGCGCGGTCCGGCCTCGCCCAACGGCGAGGGCAAGGTCTATCTCAATGCGACGATTTTGCCGACGGGACAGATCCTGATCAACGGCGGGATGAAGAAGCCCAACGATTGCGACTGGACGTGGGAAGACGTCAGCTACTCCACTTGGCTCTATCGAGCAGGCGAGAACGGGCAATGGGGATTTGGCGCCGGCGCGCTGATCCCGCTGGCCGACGCTCCGCGGGGCGATACGGACAAGGCGATTCAGGATTGCTTTGGCTCTAATGCGCGGTTAGGCGGTCAGCATGGCACGCCGGACGCCATGCGCGCTTACGGATCGACCACCGTGCTGTTGGCGGACAGCAGTCTGTTGTCTGCGGGCACCAACATGGTTCGCCACCGCCACGGTCCAGAAGTCGAGTGCGACAAATACGTTTCCCGCTCGCCGACGCTGTTTTTCCCGCCTTACGCCTATCGTCCCGGCACGAACGAGAAGCGCACAGCCGACGAGCGACCCAGAATCCTATCGATTCCCCGAGAAGAGACCTGGGCCTACGGCGAGGTTGCCAAGATCAAGTACGCTAAGGCGAAGGGCGATTACGCGGCGGAGATCAAGTCGGTGGCGCTGGTGCGGCCGTCCAGCGTCTCTCGTTCGGTCAACTCCGACCAGATGCTGGTGCGATGCCACTTTCGGGTCGACGGAGATACGGTCGAGGCCGCCATGCCTTGGGATCCAAAGATCGCCCCGCCGGGGTGGTACATGCTGTTTCTGGTCGATGCGAACGACGCGCCGAGCGAAGCAGGCTGGGTGCGGATCGATACCTACATGGGCGCCACGATCGAGGGCGTTTTTGAAGATTACAAGGGGTTTGACTCTCCAGTGCGCGTCGAGATTCGAGAGCTCGACGCGGACACCTATTTAGGCGAACATGCGCTGCCTGTCAGCCGGATTAACGAAGGCGGTCGGTTTCAAATCCGTGCGCTGGCTTCCATTCGACATGGCAAGTATCGGGTGCACATCAAGCCATTTGGCGATTGGCAGGGCAAGACGGTCGAAACCGAATTGACGGGCGACCGGCGATTGGACGTCGGCACGATCAAGAAACGTCCCTAACGCGCAGGTATACTTTTCGCCATGCGCGCCGAAGCCTTTCTCAGTCCAGAACTCGTGCCTATCTATCACAAAGTCCAACAGGGGGAGAGGCTCAGCTTTGACGACGGCACGGCGCTCTATCGATCCAGCGATCTGACCGGAATCGGACGATTGGCAAACATCGCGCGCGAACGGTTGCACGGCGATAATGCCTACTACGTGCGCAACCAGCACATCAACTACACGAACATTTGCAACAAGTTCTGCAAGTTCTGCAGTTTTTACGCCAAGAAGGGCGGGCCGTCTCCTTATACGCTCTCTTTGGAGGAGATTCGCCAAAGGTTAAGGGCCCACAGACACGTTCCCATTACAGAGGTGCACATGGTGGGCGGCGTCAATCCTCGGCTTCCTTACGACTACTATATGGACGTGATTCGAACGGTGCGCGAGGAGCGCCCCGGCGTTCATGTGAAGGCTTTTACGGCGGTGGAGTGGGAAGAAATCGCCAAAGTGGGCAACACCACGGTCGATGCGGCGCTGGCGGATGCTCGCGAGGCGGGTTTAGGCAGTGTGCCGGGCGGGGGAATCGAAGTTTTGAGCGACCGGGTTCATGCCGAATTGTTTCATAAGAAGATCAACGGCAAGCGATGGATCGAGATTGCCAAGTCGGTCGCAAACGCGGGTCTTAAGCAGTATGCGACGCTGCTCTATGGGATGGGCGAGACGCTGGAAGAGCGAGTCGATCACTTTGTTCAACTGCGCGAATTGCAGGACGAGACCGGCCACTTTCTGGCTATGACGCCGCTCGCTTTCCATCCAGAAGGCACCGATTTGGAGGACCTTCCTCACACCACAGGCTATGACGATCTTAAGAACATCGCCATCAGCCGACTGATGCTGGACAACATTCCCCATATCAAAAGCTTCTGGATTATGAACACGGCGGCCGTTACGCAGACCGCTCTTTGGTACGGCGCGGACGATGTGGACGGCACGATTCACGAGTACGAGATCGTCTATCAGGACGATGCGCCAGGCGAAAAGCGACAGGTGTTGACGCGAACCCAGATGCTCGATCTTATTCGAGAGGCCGGGCGCATCCCGGTCGAACGAGACAGCCTTTATCAGATTGTAGAGGCCAAGGACGAGGAGCCAAGAGAGGCGCGGGTGTTGCTGAACGTCGTCAATTAGCCTTGGGCTTCGGCTCGACCTTGATCTCAAAGAGCCTTGCCCAGTTCTTGCCCGTAACAAAGATTCGATCGTTCTTTTTGTCGTACGCAATGCCGTTCAGCACGTCTTCCTTGCCGTGCCGATGCTTCGTTGCCAATATCCCTGTCAGATCGACGTAACTGTTGATCTTTCCGCTCTTAGGATCGAGCCGGGCGATCATGTCGGAGTTCCAGATGTTTGCCCAAATCTCGCCGTTGATCATTTCAAGTTCGTTCAGATAGTCCTGACGAATGCCGCCGTCCGTTACGATAATCTGTCTCTCGATCCGCAGACTCTCTGGATTGAGAAAGTAGAGCGTCGCCGTGCCGTCGCTCATAATCAAATGCGCGCCGTCGTGCGTCAGCCCCCATCCTTCGGTGCGATAGCTGAACTCGCGCTCTTTGCGGAAGGTGGCCAGGTCGTACACAAATCCCGTCTGGTTGCGCCAGGTCAATTGGTAGACCTTGTCGTTTAAGATCGCGATGCCCTCGCCGAAGAGTCGGCTGTCCAAATCGACCTTCTTCAGCACGCGCCCGGTTTCCAGTTCGACTTTGCGCAGGCTGGAGAGGCCCTCCTGTCCCGTTCCTTCGTAGAGAAACCCGTCTAGATAGACCAGACCCTGGGTGAAGCCTTTGGGGTCGTGCGGATACTCTTTGACAATCTTAAACCCGTAAACGGGGGCCGTTTCGGGCGCAGGCTCAAGCGGTTGTTGGGTTGTGCTTTTTGCGCCGCCTGGTCCGCAAGCGGCCAGCACGACAAGACCTGCCAAAGCCGCCGTCCCAAGCCGTCTGATTGCGCGCAACATCAAGGCCATTGTACCTGCTCTGTAGGAAAGACGAACCGCGCGGCGAATGAGTATCGTGCAACATCAAGGGCGAGGAGATTCATCATGGAACGCAATTTAGGGTTGGAGTTCGTTCGTGCGACGGAGGCCGCCGCGCTCAGTTCGGGACGCTGGGTGGGCAAGGGCGACCGGCACATGGTCGATCATGCGGCGTGCGAGGCGATGCGAAAGGCGCTGAGCGACGTGGAGATTAAGGGCGTTGTGGTGATCGGCGAGGGCGAGCGCGACGAGGCGCCGATGCTCTACATCGGCGAAGAAGTGGGCTCTGGGAAGGGCCCTGGCGTCCAGATCGCGGTCGATCCGGTGGAGGGTACTAATCTGGTAGCGACCGGCTCTCCGGGCGCGATCAGCGTGATGGCGGCGGCCATGGAATCGGAAGGGCATTTGCTCCATGCGCCCGACATTTACATGGACAAGCTAGTGGTCGGCAAGCCGGCCAAGGGCGCGATCGATATCACTCGGCCTGTTCAGGCAAACCTTAAGGAGATAGCTCGGTGTTTGGGCAAGGAGGTCCAAGACCTTACCGTAGGGTTGTTGGATCGTCCACGGCACGAGAAGCTGATCGAGGACATCCGCGCATCGGGGGCCAGGATACGGTTGATCTCGGATGGCGATCTTTCGTTGGCTATCGAGGCGCTGGACCCTGAGGGCGAAGTGGACGTGGCGCTGGGCATCGGGGGCGCTCCCGAAGGGGTGCTTTCGGCCGCCGCTTGCATCTGCACGGACGGCGAGATCCAAGGCCGGCTGGTGTGCCGAAACGAGGCCGATCGCGAGCGCACGGCCAAAATTTTGGGCGGCGATCCCGAGCGCGTGCTGATGATGGACGACTTGGCGCAAGGCAATCTGATGTTTGTGGCGACCGGTATCACGGGCGGCAATCTGCTTCGCGGCGTGCGGTTTACAGGCACAGGCGCCGTAACGCACTCGATCGTCATGAGGAGCAAATCGGGCACCGTGCGCAAGATCGAGACGATCCACAAGTTCACCAACGGCCCGAAGTACTGAGCGCTTACTCTTGCTTTTTGCCTTGCTCTAGGTCGAGCGCCGCGCCGATGAGTGTCTTTTCGACCGAACTCATATCCTGTCGTTGCAGGTCGCCGATCGCTTTGCCGATCTCGGAAGCCTCCGCCGTTCGACCTTGCTGCAGAAGGATCTGTTGCGTCTTTTGAAGCTCGTGCAGAGCCATGGTTGGGTTCAATTGGTGCGTCTTCATGCCCATGATCGTCTTTTCGAGAGCGCGGGATGCGATCGCCACTTGAGCTTCGCCCGCCACTCGCGCATCTTCGGGCAGAGAAGCCTTAGCCGCATCGGTCGTGAACTCGAATATCAGGTCAGCTGTGATCGTCTCTTCGGCTTCGGTTACAGGGTTTACATAGGCCAGTTTCGCCTTGGCCGCCCGATAGCTCCCGGCCGGATGGTTGGGGAAGTCGAACTCGATCAGCGGCGTCAGCCTCGCTCCGCGCTCTAGGTCGACCATCGATAGGGTCGCCGTTCGACTTGCGAGGTTCATCTCGGCGCCGAACGCCTGGCGAATCTGCACCCATCGCGCTAATTGAAGTTCGAGGCGAGGCGACCGAGCCACTACGTTCATCATCTTTTCCAGGTCGTCGCGAAACACCTCGGGGATGCGCTCAGGACGGTCGATGTAGTGGTATTTGCCGCCGCTTCGGCGAGCAATCCCAGCGATCAACTCTTCGTTGTAGTCCGGGCCAAAACCAAGCGCATTGATCGGGATCGACCGCTCCTTGGCGCCGCCCGCCAACTGGGTAATGGCGGAAAAGTCTTTAATGCCGGCCGTGGGTTCTCCGTCGGAAAAGAGCACCAGGCGGTCGAGATATCCGGGTTGCTTGCCCGCGGCCAACTGTTGCAGGCCCAGCGAAAGCCCGTCGTAGAGGTTGGTCGTATTGCCCACTTGCAATCGCTGGATGTTCTGCTTGATCAGTTCTTTGTTCAGCACTCGGCGAGGCGGCATCAGAACCTCGACGATCTCTTCGAACGTTACAATCGAGAGCACATCCCGGTCGGTCAGCAGATCGACCACATACGCGCAGGCCCGCTTGACGTACTCCAATGGCTCCCCTTCCATCGAACCGCTCTTGTCGATCACCAGGCACAGATTGAGGGGCGCTCGACCGCCTGTCATCGCGCCGGTGGCAATCAGCTCGAAGAGAACCCTTTCGCGAGAGACGCCGTGCGCCAGCGTTACCGAGCGGCCTTGCGTTATCTGCAGCGTTAAGGGCGGACCGGTCGGGGCCCCGACCGGCATGGCTTGGGTCCGATTCGGATCGGTGCCGCCGGGCATCGCCTGAGTGCGATTGGGGTCGGGTATCTGGTTCGGGTCTATTCGCTGGGTTTGCTCCATAGTCGGCTCCTATTGTACGGCGTTCCAGGTCAGCCGGGGCGGATTGCTGCCCGGCACACAGTTATATTTCTCAAAATCGGTTACGCCTTCTTCTCTCAATACGTCTTCGTCTATCAGCGCCGTTCCCGTTCGATGGCTGGGCGGCTTGGACACGATGGCGGCGAGGGCGTCTGCGACGATCTCGGGCTTGCGCCAGTCCTTGGGTTGGCCCAACTGATAATTGATGCTGGCTTGGCTCTCGATGATGGTAGCCGGCCAAAGCGCATTGGCCGCGACGTTGTGCTGCTTGACCTCTTCGGCCAGACCGTAGACCATCATCGTCATGCCGAACTTGCTGATCATGTAGGCCGTCCGTTGAGAGATGACGCTCATGTCGATCGGTGGCGACATGTTTACAATGTGCCCCCACTGGTTCTCTATCATGCTGGGCAAGAAGGCTCGCGCGCACAGGAACGACGCCCGCACGTTCACCTCCATCACTAGGTCAAAGCGTTTGGATGGCGTCTCGGTTACGGGCTGCCACCATAGCGCGCCCGCATTGTTGACCAGAATGTCGACTCGGCCAAAGCGATGCAGCGCAGCCTCGGCCAATCGCTCGATTTCGTCCTCATTCCGAACATTGGTTTGCATCGCCAGCGCCTCGACGCCGTACTGTTCGACTTCTCGCGCGGCGTCGTAGATGGTTCCGGGCAATCGTGGATCGGGCTCTACCGTTTTGGCGGCGATCACAATGTGGCAGCCTTCCTGAGCCAGGCGCAGCGCGCACGCCTTGCCGATGCCTCGGCTTGCGCCCGTTATCACGGCCACCCGTCCCTTCAAGCTCTCGCTCATTCCGCTCTAAACCGAAACGGCCCTATTCTCACAATGTCCCCCGGTCGCAGGGCTTGCTGTTGGATTCGTTGTTCGTTCACAAAGGTTCCGTTAGTGCTATTTTCGTCGTACACGGTCATTTGACCTGCTTCGATGGCGATTCGGGCATGGCGGCGGCTGACCGAGCCGTCCGGCAGAACGACCGAGCAGCCTGCTTCGCGCCCAATGATCAGCCCGCTTTGCGAAGGCGAGATGCGTTGACCGGCGAACGGGCCGTCCATGCCGACCAAGACAGTTGAGATCGATCCTATTGGTTGTTGAGCGGGCGCCGGCGTCGAGCAAGCGCAAAGGCCGGTGGCCGGGTCTTTTGTTTGACCGCAAAATTGGCACACGCCCGGCGGTGCGAGCGGCGGCAAGGGAGCGCGAGCTTGATCTCTCGCCCGTTGCGCCGCGCCTGCTTTCAACCTGAATTGCAGGGTAAACGTGCTGATGGCGATGGTTTCGCCATCCTTGAGCACATGGGGCTGGTTGCCGCCGGCCAGGTCGATCAAGACGTATTGCGCGCCTTGTCGAACGATCTTGGCATGGAGCGGCGCGACGTTGAGATCGCCCATCAGCGGCACGTCGGCGGTCTCGTTGCGCCCGATCAGGCTCTCGGCTCGGTGCAGGGGATAGTCGCGGCCTTCGTTTCTCCCCAGCAGCACGCGCACCCAAGCCTGCCGGGCGATCAGTTCGATCAGCCCGACAAAGAGACCTATAGCCGCCCCGGTGATGACCAATCCTATCGCCCTCTGAAAAACGCCTTGGTCCGAACCTTGCAGCGACTTTTGAAGCAGGGTATAGAGCGGCGCCATGAGCGGCGAGAGGGTCTCAAACAGAAAGCCGCCTATGCCGCCGCCGATCAAACCGCCCAACAATCCTTGCCGAGCGCGACTGGCAGAGCGACCGACGATTCCTTCCGATAGGCCAAGAAATGCCCCAAACGCGCCCCAACCAAGAGTGCGGGCGATGAGGGGCAAGGGAAACGGGCCGCGATCTCCGCCGAGAGCGCCGTAGATCTGCTGACCGATATAGAGACCGACCAACCCCGCAAATGCCCCCGCTGCCAGACCTCCGTATAGACCGCGCAGAGCGTGCGCCCGGGTGCCTAGGCCCAGACCGCTGGCCATCCCGATCAAGCCGCCGATGCAGGCGCCGACAACGATCCCCCAGAGCAGGAACGTAACCATCTGCTCGGAGGAGAGGATCGCCACGGCCCCCGGATTGAAGGCGATCTCGCCGATCAGCCAGCCTAAAAGGCCGCCAACTCCTCCCGCAATCAACAGGTAAAGCAGTCGCTGCACGCTAGGCCTCGACCTTAAACTGCACCGCGCCAAACTGCACCGTGTCGCCCGTATTGAGCACGGTCTCGGCAGCGATCTTGGCGCCGTTCACATAGGTTCCGTTGCTGCTTCCCAAATCGACCACGAACAAGCCCGAATCGTCCATGCGCAACTGCGAATGGCGGCGGCTGACGGTCGGATCGTCCACCATCAGTTCGTTGCCGATTTCTCGTCCGACGGAGATGGAGCCTGACGAAAGAGGAATGCTCTGTCCAGCCAGGGCGCCCGTCAGGCCGACCAATCGAGCGGGCTTTCCGACAGCGGCAACGGTCGGCGCGGCGCTCAGGTCGCAAGCGCAGGCGCCGGTCGCGGGGTCCTTCTTCTGACCGCAAAACGGGCAATGGCCTTCGGGCGTTAACGGAGCAGCCGCTACTGTTTGATCCGCTTCGGGTTCAGCCTGTGCGTCGGGCAGTTTGACGCCCAATTTTGCCATCGTATCGGCCACTTGCTGGTTTTTGCCCTGAACAAATCTTAGGATTCCGTACAGCGCCGCGCCGCCCACCAGCAGCGCCAATAAAATGGGCACAAACCGCCATAGAGTGGGCGAATCGGGTTCGGATACTGCCGTCGTCGCATCGGTCGATGCGGGTCGATCCAAGACCGGCGCATCTGCCGAGACCGCAATGGTCGCTACCGGCCCAGTTCCGCGCTCCTTTTTGATCTCGATGTCTTGGCTCGCGGTCTTGTTCTCTCCATAAGTCGCCTCGATCTTGCCCGATCCGAGCGCGACTCGGTCAAAGACTGCCTTTCCGCCGTCGCTCGGCATCATGGCGACGGTATGAATCTTGCCTTTGCCGTCGGTTAGCTTGACCATGGCCGCTGCGACCGATTTGCCCTCCTTCTCGATCGCCACGATCACCCGATTGGCAAACGCGAAATGCTCTTCCTTGACTTCGATCTTGTCTTCCTTCAGGTCGAGCAGAGCCAAGTTGCTCGACTTATCGTCCAGTGCTGCCAGCTTGACCGCTTTGTCGGGCTTTGTAATCTCAAGGCTCTTTTCCTCGTGCTTTTTGGCCGGAGCCAACGGCTTGCCGTCCGCGCTCTCGAACCAATACCATCGGAGCGCCGCGTCGCCAAAATCGACCGTGAATTTATCTTGAGCCCAGACCACAGTCCCGGACAATAACGCCAGTAAAATCAATGCGATTCGCATCCGTAACCCTCCCGCATCGGTTACATTATGAGCGATTGAGCCAAGCAATCTGACCAGCGGGTAGACTCTGCGCCATGCCCAACCTCCGCTTCGACCGATATTACCGCTACGACGATCTGACGGCGATCCTGCGATCCTTTGCCGAAGAGTTCCCCAATCTGGTCCGGATGGAGAGCATAGGCAAGAGTTTCGAAGGCCGCGACATCTTTGTGATGAAGGTTACGGACTACTCGACCGGCAGCGACGAGACCAAACCTGCCTTTTGGGCGGACGGCAACATCCATGCGACCGAAGTCTCGCCCTCTTCTGCCTGTCTGCATCTTTTGCACACGCTGACTTCCCGTTTCCAGAAGGACGACCGTGTTACGGAGTGCTTGCGAACGCGGGCTTTCTATATCTGTCCAAGAGTGAACCCCGACGGAGCCGAGTGGGCACTGGCCGATAAGCCCAAGATCATCCGCTCTAGCACAAGACCCTATCCTTTCGATGAAGAACCTATAGGCGGACTCAAGGTCGAGGACGTGGACGGCGACGGTCGGATGCTCTCGATGCGAATACCGGATCCAAACGGCTCATGGAAGATCTCGCCTGACGAGCCGCGTCTGATGGCGCGCCGCCAGCCGGACGAGTACGGCGGAACCTACTATCGCATCTTGCCAGAGGGCATTGTCGAAGATTATGACGGCGTAACGCTCAGCATCCAGCCCAAAAAGGAGCAGCTGGACCTGAATCGCAACTTCCCCGCAAATTGGCGGCCAGAGGGCGAACAGTACGGCGCCGGGCCATATCCGACTTCGGAGCCGGAGATACGGGCGATGGTGCATTTTATCGTCAACCACCCCAACATCACCGGCGCGGTCTGTTTCCACACCTACAGCGGCGTGCTCCTGCGGCCGTTCAGCCATAAGGCCGACGAGGAGTTTCCGGCAGAAGACCTGTGGACATATCAGAAGATCGGCGACAAGGGCACTGAGATGACGGGCTACCCCAATATCTCGGTCTACCACGACTTTCGGTATCACCCGAAGCAGGTCATCACGGGCGTTTTTGACGACTGGATGTTCGAGCACTTAGGCGTTTTCGCCTGGACGGTGGAAATCTGGAGCCCCCAGCGCCAAGCGGGCATCGCCGAGTACAAGTACATCGACTGGTACCGCGAGCATCCCTTTGAAGACGACCTAAAAATGCTCAAATGGAGCGACGAGACGTTAGGCGGTCGGGGCTACATCGATTGGTACGAGTTCGACCATCCCCAACTGGGCAAGATCGAGCTGGGCGGGTGGGATCACATGGTGGCGTTCCGCAATCCGCCGGTCGAGTTCTTAGAGAAAGAGATCGCGCCTTTTTCCGACTGGCTGATCTGGCACTGCATGATCTCGCCTAAGTTAGAGATTTTGGAAACGAGCGTGGAGAGACTGGGCGAACTGGCTTGGAAATTGCGGGCGACCGTGCAAAACACCGGCTGGCTGCCGACCTACATCACCAAGCACGGCCTAAACGCCAAGATGACCCGCGGCGCAATGGCGGAGTTGGAACTGCCCGAGGGTTTGCAATTAGTCGTGGGCGAACGCAGGACCGACGTCGGGCAACTGGAGGGTCGAGCCTACAAGCCCGCCGCGCCGAGCGCATGGAACAGCGACCCGACCGACGACCGCGCCAAAATCGAATGGGTGGTGAGCGGCCATCCGGGACCAGTGAAACTGACGGCCAAGCATCAGCGCGCCGGACAAGCCGAGCACACGTTCGACCTCTCGTGATCGAGATCGCACTCTATCCAATTGGGATCGTCCGCTCCGAACGTACGAGCAAAGAGGACGCGGACTGGGGCGTCGGCGTCTCGACGATAGAACTGGACCCTGCGCTCTCCGAAGGTCTGGAGGGCCTGGAGCAATTCTCTCACGCCGTGATCGTTTTCTTTTTGCACGAAGGCGAGGTCTTTACGCCGCCTCGCATTAAGCGCCGGCCGCGAGAGCGCGAGGATATGCCGCTGTTGGGCGTGTTTGCGCAGCGCGGCAAAGTGCGTCCGAACCCGATCGGCGTTACGACGGCCAAGATCGTATCGGTCGAGCCTGGGAGATTGATCGTGTCGGGTTTGGACGCGATCGACGGCACCCCGGTGCTGGATATCAAGCCCTACTTTTCGGCTTTCGACCATGCGGACGACGCCGCAGCGCCCGAGTGGGTCGATCGCCTGATGGAAGGGTATTTCTAGAGTGTTCGAGCACTAAACAACGGGAGGGCGAGCGTCCCCGCGAGCCGAAAGACCGGGCCGGGCGGAAGGTTCCAGGGGGCCGGCGGGACGCCGGCGGTACTTTGACGGCGAGGCCAAAGATCCGGGAGGGCGAGCGTCCCCGCGAGCCGAAAGACGGGAACGCCGGCGGTACTTTTAACCCTCCACACCCGCCGTTCGGTGCGGAGGGTCTAGGCCCTCGGCTCGCGGTCTCTGGACCTCGTCCGTCTTCAGTCCCCTCCCCAAACGCGGAGTAGCCCACTTGACTTTTCAAGACGGTATCTCCACACGCGCCGTTTGGTGCGGCGGTATCTTAGCGCTCGCGCCACTTTGCGGCGTTCTTGATCATGGCTTTAGGCGGTTGTTCCACCAATCGATGTACTGCGTCAGGCGATGGATGCGCAGATCGGGCGGGCCGCTTCTCGATAGGCCGTGGCTCGATTCGACCGGATAGCGTACGTAGACGATTTCGACGCCCAATCGTTTCATGGCCGAATACCATTCGTCGGCTTGGCCGATCGGGCATCGCAGGTCGCCCTCGCTGTGCACCAGCAGGTGCGGAGTCTTCACGTTGGCGGCATAGGTCAGCGGCGAGCACTTTCGCAATGTCTCCGTCTCCGACCAGGCATTGCCCGGCCAATATCGGTCGGGAATCTGTGGAAAGTCGCTGCCGCCCGCCATGCTCACCAAGTTGGTTACGACTCGATCCGCGACCGCTGTCTTAAATCGATCGGTGTGGCCAACGATCCAGGTCGTCATATATCCGCCGTAGCTTCCTCCCGCCACGCCCATCCGGTCGGCATCGACGTAAGGCAGGTTGGAGACCCAATCGGTTACTTGCATCAGGTCGTTGTAATCGCGATTGCCCCAATCGCCTTTGATCGCCGAGACGAACGCCTCGCCGTAGCC
Organism: Armatimonadota bacterium; assembly: GCA_013359125.1. Taxonomy (NCBI): domain Bacteria; kingdom Bacillati; phylum Armatimonadota; species Armatimonadota bacterium. The sequence continues at coordinate 62,714 of JABWCR010000020.1, forward strand.
TTTGCCGCCGCGAGGGTTGGTGTAGACCACCACAAAGCCTTGGGCCGCTGTCGATTGAAACTCGTGAAAGAAGCAGTTGCCGTACATGGCAGACGGGCCGCCATGTATCATCAGAATGGTCGGATACTTCCTGTTCGGGTCGAAATCGGGCGGGCGCATGATCCAGCCGTGCACCGCGACTCCGTCGTCGGCGACCACATGGAACGCCTCGGGGCGCGCCACGTTGACTTCGGACAGAAACGCGCCGTTCAGATCGGTTTGATAAATGGTGTCAAGGCTATTGCCGGCAGGCTTGGCGACCGCTATCTCGTGAGGGGAGACGCTTGTGCCTACTGCGAAGGCGACCGACCCGTTACTTGCGACTGAGAAGCCCGACACATCGTGATCTCCGGGCGTCAGGCAGACATGGCCGCCCTGCAAATCGGACCGATAGATGCGCACGCTGCCCATCTCGCTGAGCAGGAAGTAAACGCTGGCCGAATCGGCGCTCCAAACGACCTTGCTGCCGCCGCCGAACTCGCGCATGTCGGTCAGCGAGTTAACGCCGAGCGAGTTGTCGATCGAGTCGGTATGGCTCTTGGCTTCGCCCGTGCGAAGATTCAACGTCCAGAGTCGGACGTTGCGGATGCCCCAAGAGTCGTCCGGGTATTCGTGTCCGGCATAGGCCAGCGCTTCGCCGTTGGGAGACCAAGCCAAGCCGCCTTTTGGGCCATCCGGAGAGTCGATCTTGGTCGGCTCGCCGCCGTTTGGCGAGACCGTCCAAATGTCGTCAAAACCAGGGTCGGCATAGGGATCGGGCTTGCGATTGGAGATAAAGGCAATCTTCGAACCGTCGGGGCTCCAGGCCAAGTCGCCCTCTTCGTAAAGGTCGCCGTCGGTCAGTTGCTTCGTTTCTCCCGATGCCAGATCGATCACATAGAGATGAAACCGCTGATCGATAAAGTAGCCGTCGCCGTCCAAACGGTAGAAGGTCTTAGTAACCTTCATCGGCGGATTGGAGAGGCCCTTCTTCTTGCGCTCTTCCTTGGCCTCTTCGTTCCATTCGGCAGCCACTGAACGATAGGTAAAGGCGAGCTTGCTGCCATCCGGAGACCATGCGATCTCGGAGATCGCGCCTTCGGCCATCTTGGTTACGGGTTGCGCCTCGCCGCCGTCGGCTTTGATGATGTAGACCTGGCTGCCGGGCTTGTTGCGATTGGAGACAAAAGCAATTTGGCTGGAGTCGGGCGACCAGCGAGGCGACGAATCGCTCCAATCGCCGTTGGTGAAGGCAAAGGTCCGGCCTTCGCGAATCATGAATAGATTGGAGAAGTACTTGTTCTTCTCCGCGTCGATCCGCTTGTTGACAAAGACGACGGCGCTTCCGTCGGGCGCGATGTTGGGGTCGGACGCCAAACGAACTCGGTAAAGGTCTTCGATCGTAATGTTGCGCTTGCTCATTCTCGCTCCTCGTGTTCTGGCTTCATCTGTGGGAAGAATATGACGTCCTTGATCGACTTCGCGCCAGTCAGCAGCATTGCCATTCGGTCCATACCGATGCCCAACCCGCCGGTCGGCGGCATTCCGTGCTCCATAGCGAACAGAAAGTCGCTGTCCAAAGCCTGCGCCTCGTCGTCGCCTGCCGTCCGCAAGCAGGCCTGCGCTTCAAATCGTTCTCGCTGGTCGAGCGGGTCGTTCAGTTCGGAAAACGCGTTCGCCACCTCTAATCCGGCTACATAAGCCTCAAATCGCCGGGTGAAGCCCGGCTGCCCCGGGTCGCGCTTGGCCAGAGGAGAGGTCTCGAGCGGATAGCCGACGACAAACGTCGGTTGGATGAGGTTTGGCTCGACAAACTGCTCCAGCATCTTTTCGATGATCGCCCCGGCGGTGTCGCGCTTTTGGCTGTGAAGCCCGATCCGGTCCGCCGCGCGTCTGGCCGATTCCAGAGTCTGCAGCTCGGACGCTGGCACGCCTGCATACTCCTCGATCAGATCCGTCAGGCGCCGCCGCGGCCATGCAGGGCCAAAATCGATCGCACGGCCGTCAAATTCGATCTGGGTCGAACCGGTCAAACTCTGTGCGACGCCGCGGAAGAGCCGCTCGACCAGGTCCATAATATCCTCTAAGTCGGCATAGGCCTGGTAAAGTTCCAGCATCGTGAACTCGGGGTTGTGGCGCGTCGTAATCCCCTCGTTCCGAAAGACCCGACCAATTTCATAAACCTTATCGATACCGCCCACGATCAGTCGCTTCAGATAGAGTTCTAACGCGATTCGAAGGTGCAGATCGACGTCCATTTCGTTGTGATGGGTGGCAAAGGGTCTAGCGGCGGCGCCGCTCGCCACGGGCTGGAGGATGGGCGTTTCGACCTCGATAAAGCCCTCGTTGTCTAAAAAGCGCCTCACTTCGGAGATCATCCGGCAGCGCCCCATCAGCGCTTGGCGCGATTCGGGATTGGTCAGCAGGTCTAAGTAGCGGTGACGATAACGCTGCTGCACGTCGTGCAGTCCGGCAAAACGCTCATCTCCGCGCTCCTTAGCAAAGGGCACAGGGCGGATCGCCTTGCTCAGAATCGTGTATTCCTGAACGTGCACGGTGATCTCTTCGGTGCGAGTTCGAAAGACGAAACCCTTGACGCCAATGTAATCGCCCACATCGGAGAGCTTGAAAAGCTCGAACTTCTCCCCCAGTTCATCCGACTTCAGATAGATCTGAAGCTTCGATTCGCCATCGAACAAGTGTGCAAATGCGGCCTTGCCCATCAAACGCTCCCACATCAGCCGCCCGGCGACCTGTACCGTCTGACCTTCCAACTGATCGTAATTGGCCGCAATCTCGCCGAGAGCGTGGGATCGCTCGAAACGTTCTATCGCAAAAGGGTCGCACCCCTTTTCTCGCAAATCTTGAAGCTTCCTGAGCCTGGATCGAACTAGCTCGTTCTCGTCCTCAAGGCGCGTTAGCGGGGGATGGTCTCGCATGGGGCTTAGTTTACCTGGCAAAGCGAGTATCATAGGGGCAGGAGGAGACAGGCGATGAACATGAACGAAGCACAAATGCACATGCTGTTCAACCACTTGCCCGTCTTTGGAGTCCTATTCTGCACGCTCTTGCTGCTCTATGGACTGATTCGCAAGAGCGACGAGCTCAAGAAAACCGCATTGGGCGCGCTGGTCGTTGTGGCGCTCCTGACCATCCCTGCCTATCTGACGGGAGAACCGGCCGAGCACATCGTCGAGCATCAGGCGGGCGTCAGCGAGGCGGCCATCCACGATCATGAAGAGATGGCGGAATTAACTATCTGGCCTATGTTCGTATTGGGAGCGCTCTCCCTCTCCGGGCTGACGATCCTGCGCAAGAGGCAAGCGTTTCTCATGCCTTTGATTTTCGCAGGATGCCTCGTCATATCCGGCATGATGGCTTATACCGCTCATTTGGGCGGATTGGTCAATCACCCTGAACTAAGAGGCGAGGCGCAGACAGGCGAACATCGCGAGGATTAAATCTCTGGACGCTCTGCTCGCCCGCATCATCGAGACAAAACTCTCGGAGATCAGAGAGGCCAAAGCCGCCAAGCCTCTCTCGCTCCTATTGGAGCAGGCCGCGTCCCAATCGCCGCCGCTCAGCTTGGGCAAGGCGCTGCAGAATCGCATCGCGCCTCTGGGCCTAATCGCCGAAGTCAAGCGCGCATCGCCCAGCGCAGGCGAGATTAACGCCCGCGTCGATCCCGTCAAACAGGCCGAATCGTATCAAGAGCACGGCGCCAGCGCGATCAGCGTCCTGACCGATCGGGACTACTTTCGAGGCTCTTTGGACGATCTGATCGCGGTCAAACGGGCGGTCTCGATCCCCGTGCTTCGAAAGGAGTTTATTGTCGATCCCTTTCAGATAGCCGAGAGCCGTGCGGCGGGCGCCGACGCCATCTTGCTGATCGTAGCGGCCATGCGGGATCGAGATCAGATGGCGATGCTGATGCAAGAGGCCTCGCGCTTTGGGATGGATTGCTTGATAGAAGCGCACGATGAGGAAGAGTTGGCCTTTGCGCTGGACTGCAAAGCCACGATCATCGGAATCAACAACCGCAACCTTAAAACGTTCGAGGTCTCCTTGGATACAAGCAGACGCCTGTTGCCGTTGTTGCCCCCAGACACGATCAAGATTGCCGAGTCGGGGATCAAGTCGGTATTGGATGCCGTGGCGATGCGCGAGGCAGGCGCCGATGCAATCTTGGTCGGAGAAGCCCTGATGCGCGGCAACCCGTCCGAACTGATTCCCGCCCTGACGCTGATCGCATGACCTGGATCAAGATTTGCGGAGTTCAAGACTTGGAAACGGCGCTCTTTGCCCAAAGCGCCGGCGCGAACGCCATCGGCATCGTGCTCGATCCCGACAGTCCGCGCTCCATGTCGGGACGAGACCTGTCGTGGCTCGCCGAAATAAGCGCAGAAAGGGTGGCGGTCTATCGCCAGCCGCCGATTTCAATCGATTCATCTCTCTTTGACGCCCTCCAGTTCTATCCCGACCAGCCCCCGATCGATCTCCCGTCCGCGCCCCTCATTGTGGGACTTCGAACGCTCGATCCCGTTTGGGTCGAGCGCGCCGACCGCCTCATGTTCGACTCGACCGATCCGGGTTCGGGCATTTTGTCCGATTGGGAGGCCGCTCGCCATTTTGTCGCCCAATCGCCCAAGCCGGTGATTCTTGCCGGCGGGTTAAACTCGGAAAACGTGGAGGAAGCGATTAGGGCGGTTAGACCGTTCGGCGTGGATGTCAGCTCCGGCGTCGAGATTTCGCGCGGAGTCAAAGACCTTCGACTTATCGAGTCGTTCATATCGGCCGCGCAAAAGGGATATAATCAAGCGCCATGAGCAAGACGATCTCTTTACAAACCCTGCAGCAGTGGTTGAGCGAGGGCAAACCGGTCGATGTGATCGATGCCCGCACCGCCGACGATTTTGACGAATGGAGCATTCCGGGCAGCCGCCACGCAGACCTCTTTTACGAGATGAAAGACGGCCGCTTTGACGGCTTCCTAAAGATTGGCATTCCCGCCGACAAGCCGAGCGTGCTGGTCTGCTATGCGGGTCGAACCAGCAGCGATGCGGCCAACTTTCTATGCCAGTGCGGATTCGACGCCTATTCGTTGGAAGGCGGGATGCAGGCTTGGAGCCTGGCGTGGAACAAGGCGGAACTCAAGACGCCCAGCGCCCAAATCGTCCAGATCCGCCGAACCGGAAAAGGTTGCATGAGCTACTTGGTCGTCTCGCAAGGCGAGGCGCTTGTCATCGACCCGGCAATCGGCGTAGAGGATACGCTTTCGTTGCTCGAATCGTACGGCGCTCGCCTCATCGGCATTGCGGATACCCATGTTCATGCCGACCATCTGACCCGCGCCAGACAGTTGAGCGCAAAGACGGGCGCGCCGTTCTATCTCCCTGAAAACAATCGCGTCTCGTTCGAATATACGCCGTTGCCCAAAACGATCAAGGTCGGCGCGACGCACCTTAGCATTCTAAAGACTCCCGGACATACTTGGGAAAGCGTCTGCCTATTGATCGACGGCGAGGCGCTCTTTACCGGCGATACGCTGTTTGTCGATAGCATTGGGCGGCCCGATCTTGCAACCAAGACCGGCGAGAGCGAAGAGCGCGCGAAAGCCCTCTATGCATCCCTGCAGATGCTCAAGGCGCTCCCGGGCGATCCTTGGGTGTTGCCCGCTCACACGGACCATCCCGCGCCGTTCGACGGCCGCCCGATCGCTAAGCGTCTTACAGAAGTTGTCGCAGACGTCTCCTTTCTGAAGATGTCCGAGCCGGAATTCCTCGATACCATCCTCTCGCGCATACCCGCAACCCCTCCGAACCACTTAGAGATCGTGCGGTTGAACGAAGCGGGCGAGTTTCCGTTGGGGGATCCGACCGATTTGGAAGCGGGCGCCAATCGATGCGCGGTCAAATAGATGGAACAACCTCCTTGCGCCAAATTGCGGTCTAAACACGACTACTTCGTTAAAGAGGATCGGTCGGACTATCCGCCAATGCCTCGCATCTACTGGTGTTTGGAGACCATGACCGCGTTCGGCCCGGACGACGATGACGCCAATCCCGATCGATGCGCGCCCGGCCGCGACTGTTATTGCTCTCCCAAGGAACCTCAATAGCCCGCGCCTTTACCGGTTAGCCATAGCCCCTTTGCCGCCGACAATTCAACTGTTCGGAGGTGAGGGATGGAAGAGTTTGATTGGAAGAAATTAGTCGGAATGGACGCCAGCCAAGAGGCCGACGCACCCTATGCGCCGCCAAAGCTCACTGAGTCTACGACCGAAACGGGCGAAGAACTCCCGCTGAACGAAGTCGATTTAGACGATCTGTTGCGCCAAACCGTGGAGAAAGGCGCATCCGACCTGCACCTTTCGGTCGCACTCCCGCCGATGATTCGGCTCAACGGCTCGCTGGCTCCTCTGAACTACGAGAAAGCGAAGCCCGAGCACATTCGCCGGATGGTCTACGATGTGCTGACCGACTCCCAAATCGAGCAGTTCGAGCGCAGTCACGAATTGGACTTTGCCTACTCGGTCGCTGGCACGGCTCGCTTTCGATTCAACGTCTATATGCAGCGCGGCTCGGTCGGCGCCGCCATGCGCGTCATCCCCAGCAAGATTCCGGCCATCGAGGACCTTCGTCTGCCCAAAGTCGTCTTTGACGTTGTCCGCCGCCACAGCGGATTGGTGCTGGTAACGGGGCCGACAGGCTCGGGAAAGAGCACTTCTCTGGCCTGCATGATCGATCTCGTCAATCAGAGCCGAGCCTGCCACATCCTGACCATCGAGGATCCGATCGAATACCTTCACCCGCACAAAAAGGCGATGGTCAACCAGCGCGAACTGCACGCCGACACCGATACGTTTAACAATGCGCTGCGAGCGGTCCTGCGAGAAGACCCCGATGTCATCCTGATCGGCGAGATGCGCGATCTAGAGACGATCCAAGCCGCGCTGACCTTGGCCGAAACAGGGCACTTGGTCTTTGCCACCCTTCACACCCGAAACGCCCCGCAGACCATCGACCGAATCATCGACGTTTTTCCGCCTCACCAGCAAGAGCAGATCCGAGTGCTGCTGGCCAACACGCTCGAGGCGGTCTTCGCGCAACAGCTCATCCCGATGTTGGGCGGAGGTCGAATGGCCGCGATCGAAGTTATGGTCGCCACGCCGGCCATCCGAAACTTGGTGCGCGAAGGCAAGACCCATCAAATCTACTCGGTTATGGAAACGAGTTCGGCCCTGGGCATGCAGACGATGGACAGAACCCTGGCCGATATGCACCACAACGGATACATCAGCGAAGAGGAAGCCTTAATGCGAGCGATCGATAAGGAAAACTTCTCACGCTTGACGAGGGCCGCTTAAAGAAGGCGATTCGGACGCCGAATCCCGGCAGAAGATCGCCGCCAAGAGCGCCAATAATCCCGTTGGCGAGTTAGGATGACCCGCCAACGGATACCCAAAGAACGCCGCAAAGGAAGCGGCGGGAGGGAGCAAGGATGCCACAATTCGCATATGAAGCGGTAGACGCCGCCGGTCGAACCGTGCGCGGTTCGCTGGAAGCCGACACCGAACAACTATTGTTGTCGAAGCTTCACGAGCAACACCTGCACGTGGTGCGCGTCAGCCTGCAGCGCGGCCGCGGCCTCGCGCTGGGACGCCTCAAGCGCGCGGGCAAGCCGAAACTAGCGGCGCTCGTCGTCTTCTCCCGACAGTTTGCGGTCATGGTCGATGCCGGAATACCCATCCTGCGGTGCCTCGACATCCTGCACGGCCAATCGAAGGACGTTTTCCTAAAGGAAGCCATCGATACGGTCCGCCGCGATGTCAAATCGGGCATGACGCTGAACGAGGCGATGGCCAAACACCCCAACTCCTTTAGCAAACTTTACGTCAACATGATTCGCGCCGCCGAACTGGGCGGTATCTTGGATCAGATTCTGGATCGACTAGCCACCTTCTTAGAGAAAGACCTAGAGATACGACAGAAGATCAAATCGGCCATGATGTACCCGGTCTTGGTGCTGATCTTCTCCTTCTTTATGCTCATCGCGCTCTTTATGTTCGTGCTGCCCAAGTTTAAGGAGATTTTCATCAGCATGAACGTGGAGATGCCCGCGATCACCTCGATGCTGTTCAACGCCAGCGACGTGTTCACCAAGATATGGTGGATGGTCGCCATTGCCGGATTTGGCGGCTTCGCGGCGTTCAAATACTATGTCAAGCAGCCCAAAGGACGCTATCAGTACGACTATGCCAAGCTTCGAGCGCCCATCGTCGGCGACCTGATTTTGAAGCTGGCGGTCGCCCGATTCTCCAGAACGTTTGGAACCCTGATCGCCAGCGGCGTGCCGTTGATGCGCACGCTGGAGATCGTGGGAGAGACTTCGGGAAACTCAGTCTTGGCCGGCGCGGTCGATAGCACGCGAGCCAGCCTCAGAGAGGGCCAGCCGCTCAGCGCCCCCTTCGCCGCCACCCGGCTCTTCCCGAGCATGGTGATCCATATGATGGACGTGGGCGAAGAATCGGGACGACTGAGCGACATGCTGATCCGCATCTCCGACTTCTACGAGTCGGAAGTCGATTCATCGATCAAAGGATTGACCTCGATGATCGAACCGATGTTGATCATCTTTATGGGCGTTGTGGTCGGCTTCATCGCCATCTCCGTCATGATGCCCATCTTTAAGCTGGTCAACTCGATCGAATAGAAAACAACCGGGCCGGGGTCTGCCTCGGCCCGATGCATTGACAACCGAAGCGACTAGTTTCGCCCCTGACGGCGGTTGCGCGCATCTTGCACGGAGGCGACATGAGGATAACAAATACGGAAGAACTTGTGGCCGAATACTTGGAGAGCAAAAACGCGGCCCTAAGAGACGCGATCGTCGTTCAATTGAACGGACTGGTGGAGAGCCTAGCCCGAAAGATGAACGGCCTGAACGAGCCGATGGAAGACCTGGTCCAAGAAGGCTACATCGGATTACTGAAGGCGCTGGAAGCCTACGATCCGACCAAAGGCGTGCTGTTCACAACCTACGCCACGCACCTGATCGTGGGACAGATCCGCCATTACTTTAGAGACAAAGGAAAGATCATCAAGGAACCGGCATGGCTGCAAGAGATGAGCCACAAGGTGAACAAGACGGTCCAAGAACTGACCCAGGCCAACGGCCAAGCGCCCACGGTCGAACAGATCGCCGAGCGCGCCGAACTCCCGTGCCACACGGTCGAAGAGGTGTTCCGCACTCGAGACATCTTTAAGGTCGCCTCCCTGGATGCGCCGACCGACGACGACGAGAGCGATCTTGGATTCGACCTCGACAAAGTCAACGGCGATGAGGACAGCACGGTCTCCGTCTCGATCGAAGACCGCATCTTTCTGCAATCCGCCATTCACCGACTAAAGGACATCGAACAGCGCGTGCTGGGCCTCTTCTTCTACGAAGGCCTCAACCAGACCGAAACCGCCAAGCGATTGGGAATCTCCTGCAACTATGTCTCGCACATCCTGCGCAACGCCACCCAAAAACTCCGCCGTATGATGATGGAAGAAGAGCTCCTTGACCAGCAAAAGCGGAGACAGGGTCGAGGCGCCGCGCTGAGCGCCTCCGAACGATCGGTGGACGCGCCCAGCGGTCTCTACTCCAAAGAGTACGCCACCGCCCGACTGGACGAAGAGATCCAGCGTTCGACTCGGTATGGATCGCCTGTCGCAATGGCCATCCTAAGGCTGACGAACTTGGAGCGAGCGCAGTTTGCTATGGGCGGATTGACAGCCAGCGAACTCATGGCCGAGGCCGCCAACGAAGCAAGGTCTGTCGTTAGGAGAGCCGACGTGCTGGCGCGATTTGACGACACATCGCTGATCATCGTGCTGCCTCACGCCGGCCATCATGCGCAACAGGTGGCCGAACGCGCAAAGGAACAGATTGAGGAGTGGCTTGCCAATGTCTTTGAAGCGGCCCCGGGACGACCGACAGCGTCCGTCGGTTGGGCCTCCTTCCCGTTTGACGGCCTGACCGCGAACGAACTGGAACTTGCCGCCCTCGATCGCATTGAGGGCGCAGACGAGCCGATGCCGATGGCGGCCTAAGCGGGTATCATTTGCCGACTATTTTCCAGCCGACGTCGATCGGCTAACTGGAGGACTCATCGATGAGCAAACGCCTGGTTACCTCTGAGAGCGTTACAGAGGGACATCCCGATAAAGTCGCCGACCAGATCAGCGACGCCGTATTGGACGAATGTTTGAGGCAGGACCCGATGGCCCGCGTCGCGCTGGAAGCGCTGCTCACTCGCGGCTTAGTGGTCGTGGCGGGCGAGGTAACGGTTAACGGGCAGATCGACTTTGCCGGCATCGCCCGGCGAGTCGTATCCGGCATCGGCTACACCAGCACAGACGTCGGCATGGACGGCGAAACCTGTGGAGTGGCCGTGGCCGTGCAAAAACAATCCGCGCACATCGCAATGGGCGTCGATACCGGCGGCGCGGGCGACCAAGGCATGATGATCGGCTATGCCTGCAACGAGACCGACCAACTGATGCCCCTGCCCATCATGATCGCCCACCGAATGACCAAGATGCTGGCCGACGTTCGCAAGCAAGAGCCGAACCTCGGCCTTCGACCAGACGGCAAAACGCAGGTCTCCGTCGTCTACGAAGGCGGCACGCCCAAGTCGATCGAGACGGTCGTCGTTTCGACCCAGCACGAGCCGCGACTGGACCAGGCGGCCGTGCGCGACCTCGTCATGTCGCGCATTGTCAACCCCGTGCTTTCCGAATTCTCGCACAAGATCGACATTGTGCCCAAACACATTCATGTCAACCCGACCGGCAAGTTCGAGATCGGCGGCCCGCAGGGCGACACGGGACTGACCGGACGCAAGATTATCGTGGACACCTACGGCGGCATCTGTGGACACGGCGGCGGCGCCTTCAGCGGCAAGGACGCGACCAAAGTCGACCGCTCGGCAGCCTACATCGCGCGCTATATCGCCAAGAACATCGTCGCGGCAGGACTGGCCGACCGAGTGGAGACCCACCTAGCCTACGCGATCGGCGTGGCACAGCCCGTGGCGCTGAATCTAGAGACCTTTGGCACCCACAAAGTAGACCCCGAGCGACTGTCGGCCAAGATTCTCGACGCGTTCGACCTCTCGCCCAAAGGCATCATCGAGCGACTCGATCTGCGCAAGCCTCAGTTCGAGCCGACCGCCAAGAACGGACACTTTGGAAACCCGGCCTTCCGCTGGGAGCAGACCGACGCGGCCGAGATCTTCCGCTCGTTGGCGTAGGCCGTTCCGCCCGCCCGCGATTCGGAACGCTGTGTGGAACGCCAGGCTTCCGCCCGGCCCGGTCTTTCGCCTCGCGGGGACGCTCGGCCTCCCGGATCTTTGGCCTCGCCGTCAAAGCACCGCCGGCCCCCTGGAACCTTCCGCCCGGCCCGGTCTTTCGCCTCGCGGGGACGCTCGGCCTCCCGGATCTTTGCCCTCGCCGTCAAAGTACCGCCGGCGTCCCGCCGGCCCCCTGGAACCTTCCGCCCGGCCCGGTCTTTCGCCTCGCGGGGGACGCTCGGCCTCCCGGATCTTTGGCCTCGCCGTCAAAGTACCGCCGGCCCCCTGGAACCTTCCGCCTGGCCCGGTCTTTCGCCTCGCGGGGACGCTCGGCCTCCCGGATCTTTGGCCTCGCCGTCAAAGTACCGCCGGCGTCCCGCCGGTCCCCTGGAACCTTCCGCCCGGCCCGGTCTTTCGCCTCGCGGGGACGCTCGGCCTCCCGGATCTTTGGCCTCGCCGTCAAAGTACCGCCGGCGTCCCGCC
>JABWCR010000021.1 GCA_013359125.1 Armatimonadota bacterium
CTTTCGCCTCGCGGGGACGCTCGGCCTCCCGGATCTTTGGCCTCGCCGTCAAAGTACCGCCGGCGTCCCGCCGGCCCCCTGGAACCTTCCGCCCGGCCCAACCCGCCGCAAAACCCCACTCTCGGCGACGATACGACGACAAATCTATTATACGCCGCTTTGCCCAAAGAGCCCGGCTTATGTTTCAGTTGCAAAAACGGACGCCAGTCCAGCGCAGATCTCTCCACACCTCCACACCTATGGGCGTGGAGAGATCGTAAAGCGGTGGATGAGACGGCCAGGCAGAAGCCTGGCGTTCCGGCCGTCGCCTCGCGGGGACGCTCGGCCTCCCGAAGGCGCTAGAAACGAACGGGAATCTGCGAAAATGTAGCACAATTTTGAGTACGAATCGCGACCCAGGTATCCTTACCGCAGTGCATCCACTGGCCAAGGCGGCTTACATCGGCATCGGGGCGGCGGCAGGCGCCAACGCTCGATTTTGGCTCGGACGCTGGGTGCAGGCTAAGTTAGGCCACGACTTCCCCTGGGGCACCTTCTTCGTCAACATGACCGGAACGTTTCTCATCGGTCTGGTCATGGGCCTTATCCTCAAGCGCGAAGGCGGCGAGGCTTGGCGGCTGTTGTTGGCCGTCGGACTATTGGGCGGCTACACGACTTACTCAACGTTCGGCTACGAAACCTTGGGTCTGATGAACTCCGGCATGTGGGGACGCGCCGCGCTCTACACCTTTGGACATCTGTTCGTCGGCATCCTCGCTATCTGGATGGGCGAACAGGCCGCCAGAATCGTCTAGCGCTACAAGTACCAAACCCGTCCGCGATACCGTTCCAACAAAGCGCGATTCCACTCGTCTCCACCTTCCATGTTGGCCGACTTGAACACGGGCGGATCGATGCCCCGTTGCTTCAGCAAGAAGCAGGCTTCGGCCATCATCGCGTTCATCAGCGCGGCTCCGGTTACCGTCGATATCGGCGAAACCGGCTGAGGGAAGCCTTCGATCTTCACCAGAGCATCCCCAGGCGGCGCGCCGTTATCGATCGTCAGATCGGCGACCTCCAACAGCCGCTTCCCATGTCGATTTCGAGACTCCGTCGAAAGACTAAATCGCACCGAGGTCAGCCCGATTACCTTGGCGCCCTTCTCCTTCGCCCCAATCGCCATCTCTACCGGTGCGGCGTTTCGGCCCGATACAGAGTGCACGATCATCACATCGCCCTTTTCAATCGGAATGTCCCTCAGATAGGTCTCGACAACGCCATCCTGACGCTCCAGCGATGTCAGCGTAATCGGACGCGAGGCGCACGTCAAACCGGGCAATAGCAGGGGCGAAACGCACGCCAGCCCGCCCGCTCGATAGAACAGTTCCTCTGTGATAATCGCGGCGTGCGCCGCGCCGAACGCCCATACCAGTTTGTCCGCCTCCACCGCTTGGGCGATCCACTCCGCGCCGGTCTCCAGCCGATCCTTTTGCGTCTCCCGCAGTTCGCTCAACAGCGCGATCGCCGTGCCCAGATAGTCGGTGTTCATACCAGAGCGACGGGGCGACCGATATAGCGCATCGCCTCGCAAACATAGGGCGACAGCGCTCTGCCCCAATCCGCCCGATCGCGGCCGCGCACAAAGCCAGGCGACACCCCTAGCGACGGACAATCGAAGATATACTCTTCGGGCTCTGCGCCCGCGCGCACGATCAGCATCGGCATTTCGATCTGCCCAGCATACTCGGCCAACATTCGATCGCGATCCATCGTTATCGGGTCGTCTTGATGGCAATTGTGCAGGTCGATCTTAACTGGCAACAGCACGATGCCGTCCGGATCGGTCTCATAACTGATTGTGATCACCACGTCCATTGCGGCGCGGGCTATAGGCTTGGGCATATCCTTACGATAGCCGGTGGCAAAACCGAACGGCACCTGGTGATGGCATTCGACATGGTGGTCGTGCGCCAGCGTTTCGACAGCGTCGCGCAACAAGCGCTCATGGTAGCTTTGGACCAAGCGGCCCAACGGCTGCGCCATTCGCTCGCGCACCCAAGAGAGCGGCGCCGCCACCATCTTGCTCAGCTTGTGCGCCGCGCCGTTGACCGACATGCGCACCCCGCAATGCTCGCTGACCATGGCCAGTCCGCCCGGCTCCTCGAACACCTCGATCCAGAGAATCTCGTTGTCCAAATAGCTCCGACGCAACGAATCGCTGATCGGCTCTGTTTCGATCACAATCTGAGGCTTCTTATCCGGGTCGTTCTTAAACGCCAGCGCGCCAAAGCACGGCTTGTTAAACTCCGGCACGAACTCGCGCGGCTGGTACTGAGCGTAGAACAGAAACCGCCGAGACGGCCTCAGCAACAGCGTCAGATCGTTAAAAGGACGAACCGATTCAACTATCGTACGGCTAAGCGGATCCGTAAACAACCTATTCGGTTGATAAGACATTCGATAATATGCCTCCTACCCAGAGCAATCCTAATCAACGATAAAGGGCGCGGCCAAAGAGACAATAAAAGCAAGCGATGTGGGACTAGTTCGATGCGGCTTCGTCAGATTCCTTCTTTCGATTCGACAGAACGGACGAAAACGCCGTTTTCTGCCAGGTATTGCTTGATTCGCTTGATGCTGAGGACCCCGTCATGCAGTGTCGAAGCCAAAAGCGCGGCCGAGGCCCTGCCGTCGGTAAAGGCCTCCAACACATGCTGCGGACTGCCAGCGCCGCCGGACGCGATGACCGGAATCGAGACCGCGTCCGCCACCGCTCGCGTCAGCGCCAAATCATATCCGACCTGGCCCCCGTCCCGATCCATGCTGGTCAGCAGAATCTCCCCCGCGCCCAAGTCTTGACCCTTGACCGCCCACTCGATCGCATCCAGATCGGTCTCGTGCCGCCCGCCATGAGAATAGACCTTCCAGCGATTGCCGACGCGCTTCGCATCGATCGCCAGCACGACGCATTGAGCGCCAAATCGCTCGCTGGCCTCCGTTATCAGTTCAGGCCGCTCGATCGCCGCCGTGTTCGCACTGATCTTGTCCGCTCCCTCTCGCAAGATTGCTCGGAAGTCTTCAACCGTGCGAATCCCGCCGCCAACCGTGAATGGGATAAAGAGGCGTTCGGCCACCCGTGCCGCCAACTGCGACGCTGTCTCTCGCCTCTCATGGCTGGCGGTAATGTCCAGGAAAACGAGCTCATCGGCGCCTTCTCGATCATATCGCTCGGCCAACTCGACCGGATCGCCGCTGTCGCGCAGATTGACGAATTGGACGCCTTTGACCACACGGCCGTTGTTCACATCCAGGCACGGAATGATGCGCTTGGCCAGCATTCCGCCATTCTACCTTCGCAGGAGCAAGGTACCACAGCGTGAATTGAATAGCCTATGGCCCGCACGCTCTATCTGATCGACGCCTACGCCCAAATCTTTCGCGCTTACTATGCGATTCGGGGCGGTATGCGCAGCCCGATCACCGGCGAGCCGACGCATGCGGCGTTTGGCATCACTGGCATGATGATCAAATTGATGGGACAACTAAAGCCGGACTTTGCCGTCGTTGCCATCGATATGCCGGGCGAGACGTTTCGCGATGAAATGTACGAAGACTACAAAGGCACTCGCGAAAAGACGCCGGATGATCTGATTACCCAAATCCCGCGCATTTTTGACATCTTTGCCGGCTTCGGGCTGCCAGTGATCGGATCGCCAGGCTTGGAGGCGGACGATGTGATCGCCACCATCGTCAACCGCGTGCTGTCCGATCCGAATCTAAGCGATGTCCACATCCGCCTCGTTTCTAAAGACAAAGACCTTGAGCAACTGCTGTGCGATCGCGTCGCGATGTTCGACATTCATACCGACGAAGTTCTAGATGTCGACGGGCTGAGGGAAAAGAAGGGCATTTCGCCCGACCAGGTGATCGACCTGCTGACCATGACCGGCGACAGCAGCGACAACGTGCCGGGCGTGGCGGGCATCGGCGTTAAGACCGCAGCGCAGTTGATCCAGGAGTTCGGCTCGCTGGACGGCATCTATCAGAACCTGGACAAACTGACGCCCAAAAAGCGAGAGGCCTTCGAAGAGGCCAAAGCCCATATCGAGATGTCCCGGCGATTGGTTACATTAGAACGGAACGGTCCGTTCGAGTTCGATCTGGAGGCCGCCCGCGCCAAGACGCCCGATTTGTCCAAACTGTTGCCGCTGTTCAAAGAATTGGGCTTTAACCGCTATCAGGACGAGGTTAAGAAGCTGGGCGGACCGGCCCAGCCTCAGCAATCGCTGCTCGATCTGGAGCCGCCCGTTGTAACCCAAGAGCGCGGCGAGTATCAGACCATTAGCACGGAGAAAGAACTGACCGATCTGCTGGATCGCTTGGCAAACTGCCCCATCGTCGCCTTCGACACCGAAACGACCGGCCTGGAAAAGGATGCCGAACTGTGCGGGATCAGCCTCAGTTGGGAGGAAGGGCGCGGTGCCTATATCCCCATGCTCTCGCCCGAGCCGAGCAAGCACCTAGACCCGCAGGCTGTGTTGGATAAAGTCAAACCGTTCCTAGAAAACGAAGCCGTATCCAAGTGCGGCCACAACATCAAATTCGACGCTCGGCAACTGCTAAAGCACGGCATTCGAACCATGGGCGCCCAATTCGATACGATGCTGGCGGGCATTCTCATCGATCCGGCGCAAAGCTCGCAGAAGTTGGATCATCTGGCAGACATGCTGTTGGGCTACAAGATGATCCCCATCACCGATCTGATCGGCGCGGGCAAAGAGCAAGGCTCGATGGCCGATGTGCCCTTGGACAAGATCGCCGTCTATGCCGCCGAGGACGCCGACATCGCCCTGCGCCTGCGCGCCCGCCTAAAGCCCCAGATAGAGGCAATGGAGATGGCGCGGCTGTTGGAGGAAGTCGAATCGCCCCTTTCGGTCGCTATCGCAGAGATGGAGCACACGGGCATACTGTGCGATCCGGACGAACTGCTCCAACAGGGCAAGATTTTGGAAGCCCGCGCCGCCGAGCTCAAACAGCAAGTGTTCGACGCAGTCGGCGAGGAGTTCTCTATCGAATCGACCCGGCAGTTGGCCGAGGTGCTCTTCGACAAACTCGGGTTCAAGTCGGTTAAGAACACCAAGACCGGACGCAGCACCGACATTGAAGTTTTGGAAACTTTAGCCGCTCAAGAAGACAAGGGCGATCCGAAATCGGCCGTGCCGCGATTGCTGATCGAGTATCGCCAGTTGCAGAAGCTGATCAGCACCTATCTGGGCAATCTGCGCGATGCGATCGACCCTAAAGACGGGCGCATTCACAGCACGTTTCATCAATTGGTGGCTGCGACGGGCCGGTTGGCCTCACAAAACCCGAATCTTCAAAACATCCCCGTGCGCACCGATGTGGGCCGTCAGATTCGAAAGGCCTTTGTGGCGCCTCCCGGGTGGTCGCTGATTTGCGCGGACTACTCTCAGATCGAGCTTCGGGTTCTGGCGCACTTTAGCCAGGACGAGGCACTGTTAGAGGCCTTTAAGCGCGACGAGGATATCCATGCGGCGGTGGCTTCGCAGGTGTTCAATGTGCCGCTCGACAGCGTCAGCCGTCAGCAGCGAGACCGCGCCAAAACGATCAACTTTGGCATCATCTACGGCGTGACTCCTTATGGCCTGTCGCGCCGGATCGAAGGCCTGGAAGTAAGCGATGCGGCCAAACTGATCGACGACTATAAGGCCAAGTTCTCGGGCATTGCGACCTTTATGGAGGAGTGTATCCAACAGGCGCTACAGCACGGCTATGTCTCAACGATCTTGGGGCGGCGCAGAGCCATACCCGAGATTGTGTCGCCCAACCGGAACACCCGCGCATTGGGCGAGCGGCTGGCTATTAACACCGTTGTGCAAGGCAGCGCGGCGGATTTGATCAAGGTGGCGATGGTCAATCTCTGGCGGCGCGTGGTGCATGAGGGGCTTCCCATGCGACTCTTGCTACAGATTCACGACGAGCTGATCTTCGAGGCGCCGGACGAGAAGGCGTCTGCTATGGCGGAGATTGTGCGGGCTGAGATGGAGCGCGCGCTTGAGCTTCGCGCGCCCCTAAAGGCCGAGGCCGGCCTCGGCAAAGACTGGCTTTCGGCGAAGTAGGGGGGTGCATTGGAACGCCAGGCTTCTGCCTGGCTTGGTGCCGTCTCGAACCTCGGCCACCAAATTCGAGCCGGTTTGTATTCAATGCCTCCTTCTTCTCTTGTTGTCATCTCTCAATCTATTATCTGCCTTACGCCAAGATTCCTGCTTTCGGCGCCTTCCCCTTGAAAGGACGTGTGAGAGCGGGCTGGTCAACCTTCAACCTGCTAAACCCTCCACACCAAACGGCGGGTGCGGAGGGATTGAAGTCTGTCAATGTACCGCCAGCGTCCTCGCTGGCGGATGTTCGGACCGCCGGGACGGCGGCGGTATTTTGAGAGAATCTGTTGATGCTCTCTGCACAGGCCGCCTATTGCCTGCGCAGGGTCTGATTCGTACTCAAAATTGTGCTACATTTGCACAGATTCCCGTTTGGCTCGCGGGGACGCTCGCCCTCCCAAAATGTTTATCAAGGGCCAACCGCCCGGGAGGGCGATCAGACCCGAAAGGTTCTTGAGATCAACGGTCCCAATCGAGAAACGATCTCGCGGTTAGTGGCCGTCAGATCGCAGCCCAATTCCCGTCCGCGAGCGTGAATCTCCTTCTCGCGATGCCCCGCATAACCCACAATCTTGCCCGAAAACAATGCCCGAAAGTCGGCCAAGCCTTCCAAAGCACCCAGTTTTCGATTGCCCAAGTTCACAAATGCGATATCGGCCGAGCCGACTTGATCGAACGAACCGACGATTCTTACCTCGTGCCCCAATGCGCGCAAGCCCGCCGCCAGCTTGCCGGCCAACAGCAGATCGTTGTCCACTATCGCCGCTTTCATGAAGCAAGCCGTTCGATCAGCGCTTTGACTTTTGGCTTCAGCATATCGCGCACGCGGCGAAAGGCGTCCAAATCGCCATATACCGGATCGGGAATGTCCCAACGCTCGGTAACGCCCATGAATCCGGCCGGGCAGACGCTGTCCGTATCGACGCTGCAGACGCTGATTATTGCGTCGTATTCTTCTAGGTTCATCGCGTCGATGCCCTTCGATCGGTGGCGGCTGATATCGATGCCGTCCTCGGCCATCACCTGTATCGCTGTGGGATGCACGACGCCCGAATGCGCCACGCCCGCGCTGTCGCAGATCACTGTCTCGCCGCCGAAATGGTTGCCATACCCTTCGGCGATTTGGCTGCGGCACGAGTTGCCCACGCAGATGAAGAGAACCCGCTTCATGGTTTGTCGAACTGTTCTCGATAGAACCGCATGGGTTTGAACATCCACCATCCGGACAGCTCGCGCTGGTCGGAATAATGCTTGGAGCTTGGGTCTTCCGATTGACCGGGCGGCAGTATGTTCTCGCTGTACATCCGATCCTTTCCAACCTCGATCACCTGAATGTAGGAGCCTCGCTCATCGTAGGGCACGGCGCCGAGCGGAGCCAGGTTCATCCGCCCTGCCCGGTAGCGCCAGTCGGCCATAGCGGGCCCATGCTGACGGGCCAATTTCGTGCAGGCATCGTTCAGCGCGTCGATGGCGACTTCCTCCGGTTTCTTGCCGTTGAGGAAGTCGTGGATGCGCGGCACAGCGGACGAGCGGCCTTTGAGCGCGTAGTAGATGAAACTGGGCTGGAGCGCGGTTCTAAAGAGGTTTTGATCGAACAGATTGCCGTAATCGTCCAGGAATATCTTCTCGCGCAGGGAGTTGATCCATTGGTCGAAGATCGCCTTGGGCACGCTGCCTTCGTACCCATAGCCGTTCCATGCCTCGATCAGTCGCATAGCCTGTTTGGCATCCGCGCTCAGCGCTCCCGGCTGCTTTTTGGCGGCGTCCAATAGAATGGGGCGCAGATAGTCGTAGTTCAGGTCGTAGGTGGAGATATCGACCGCGACACGCTTGACGTCGTCCACGGTCAGTTTGGCCTTGTTCTTGACCAGCGGGATCATGCGGTGCATGCGGAAGATCGCGCCCCAGACGGGGGTGTCGGCATTGTCCCACCAGACAGCAGGCTTGTTGTTCCAATTGACGATAAAGCCTTGTTTAGGGTTCATCATCCTCGGCATGGCCTCGAACGGCATGATGCCCAGCCATTCGTATTCGCCCGTGCCCCACACCGGCAGGCGAGGGTCGAGGCCTTCCGGCCGAATAGGCTGGCGACCGCAGAACCAGTAGCCGATGTCGCCGTCTCGGGAGGCCGCAAAGCAGTTAAACGATCCGACGTACCACTTGGCCGCTGCGCCAAACTCCTGTAGGTTGTTGGCCCTCAAGAAGCCGGTATAGGCTCGGAGGGAATCGGTCTCTTGCAGCCACATGGACGACTTCTTCGCAAGGGCGACGTTGTTCGCCTTATCGACCGCCAAAACAGGGCCGTGCACGCTGCGCAGTACCTCCATCGTAACAGGCTGCCCGCCTTTGACGGCGATGCGCTCCGTGCGTTTTTCGAACTTGAGCCACTGTCCTTTGTGCCAATACTCGTCTGGATTGGCCGGGTTGATCTTCTCTAGATAGACGTCCGCCTGGTCGGCCACGCCCGATGTGAAGGTCCAGGCGATTTTGTCCGTATGTCCGATGAGGATGCCGGGCACGCCCGCGAATCCCATGCCCATCGCGTTGATGCCTGCGCCCATCAGGTGCATTTCGTGCGCGATATGGGGCGTGCCAAAGCCCATTTGCGGCGCGCCCATTAAGATGGGATTGCCCGAGGCCGACTTGGAGGGCGCGACGACCAGAGCATAACTGCCAAATTGAGTAAAGAGACCGTTGGCCAATGCGAACTCGCGCTGGTCGTCTTGGTTCAGCACACGGATGGTTCGCATTAGCACGTCTAGGCCGATGTTGGGCATGGTAGCCAGCTGCGCGCAAAGCCGCTCTAAGTCCTTCTTGGGGTCGACTTTGGCCGGTCGGCGAGGATCTTCTTCGGGCGGCACGGTTACCGGCGATGTGGGATCGTTGCGCCAAGCCAATTCGTTGAGCAAGAGGTCGGCCGTGTCCTTGTTCCTCATGCGCAGATAGGCGAGCAGACCCATGTTGCGCATTTCGCCGCCGCCGGCCGCCACCGAGCCAAAACGACGCATCATCATAATGCCGATCGCGACGGTATCGGTTACTTTCCATGGTCGTGGGCTGGCGCCTGCGTCGGCATAGCCCTTGGGAAGTTTTTTCTGGTCGGTCGCCTCCTTGATGTAGGCGTTGATGCCGTCGGCAAAGGCCTGTAGAATGGTTTGGCCCTCGTCCGTGAGGCGGCGCGCCATGGCTTCCATCTCTGCCTCGGTGTAGCCTTCCAATCGCGTCGCCTGATCTTGGGCGACGGCGGATTGACCGAACAGTTCGGCCGCATCGCCGCGGGCTACCCGGCGATTGCGCTCCATCTGCCACAAGCGATCCTGCGCCACCGCATAGCCGTTGCCATAGAACAGCGCATAGATCGTATCGGCCATTACGTGAGGCACGCCAAACTCGTCGCGGACGATCGTTACCTTTTCGCCTTTCGCGGTCAGTTCGAGGCGGGATTGGGCGAAAGCAAGCAACGGCAAAAGGGCCAAAAGGCTGAGGAGGATTCGTTTGCTCATGGCCGTTTAATACGCTTTAGACGCTTGGCTTCCTGCCGTCCCACAGTTGCATCAGCTCGACAAACGGGTCGCGCTGCTTGGTTAGGACTTGCTCGATCGCGCTTGGCTCGAAGAGTTCCTTTAGCGCGGTCTTCGCTTGGCTTTCCATGGCTTCGACGGCGAGAGCGCGGAGTTCCCATTCTAACTGCTCCTTGCGACGCTCGGTGAGGCCGTCGTTGCTCAGGGCTTCCTGTCGCTCTTGAATAAAGCCGAACAGGTCGTCTAGACCGTCGCCCGTAAGGCCGTTGGTCAGCACGATGGGAGGGATCCATTCCATCGATCGACCGCCCAACTCCAAAGCGGAGCGCAGATCGGTTTTCATGCGTTGGGCGCCCTCTCGGTCGGCCTTGTTGATGACGTAGATGTCGGCGATTTCGATGATGCCAGCCTTCATCGCTTGGATAACGTCGCCTGCCTCGGGCACCAGCGTTAGAGCGACCACATCGGCCACGTAGCGGACATCGACTTGAAGCTGTCCGGAGCCGACCGTTTCGATGACGATGGCGTCGAAACCGGCGGCCTCTAGCACGCGGATGGCGCCGGCCACGCCGCGAGACAGACCGCCCAGGCTGCCTCGACTGGCCATGCTGCGGACATAGACGCCTTCTAGCTCCGTCGCTGCTTGCATTCGGATTCGATCGCCCAAGATGGCGCCGCCGCTAAAGGGGCTGGTGGGATCGACGGCAAGCGCGGCGGGTTTGCGGCCCGCGGCTTGGAGTTTTGAGAGCAAGTGGGTGGTGAGGGTGCTCTTCCCCGCTCCGGGGGCTCCGGTGATGCCGATCTTGAACGCGCCGCCCGAATAGGGGAAAAGTCGGTGGAGGAGTTCGAGCCTTGCGCGGCCGGGGGTTTCGGCCAGACTGATGGCGCGGGCGATGGCGCGGATTTCTCGTTTGGCAAGGCGCGGGATGAGGGCGTCCAGGTCCTGCATGACTCGCC
Source organism: Armatimonadota bacterium (assembly GCA_013359125.1). Taxonomy (NCBI): domain Bacteria; kingdom Bacillati; phylum Armatimonadota; species Armatimonadota bacterium. The sequence goes on from JABWCR010000021.1 coordinate 10,637, forward strand.
GCAAGGATACCCGAGGGTCGCAAAGGTATAATCGCATAGAGGGAACGACGGGATGCCGAAAGAGAAAGACGACCTGCCATTCGAGGACGAATCGCAAGACGCCGTCGAATTGACGGAAGACGCTCTGCGCCAAGCCGCGCCCGAAGACAAAAACCTTCGCAAGACCCTCTTTGCGCTCCGCCGACAGCTCGAGCGCGATCAGCGCGAACTGAAAGAAGCGCGAGAAGTTACTCGAGAATACGAGGAAATCTATCAGAAACTCACTTCGCCGTCCAACCGCATCGGCGTCTTTCTCAGTTGGACAGACGAGAAACTTGCTATCATCGCGGTCGGCGATTCGGAGTTTTTGGCCAGCGTCGATCCTAAAATCGACCCTGACGCGCTAAAGACCGGCGACCGCGTGAAGGTGAACGAGGCCTATGCCGTCATCGGGAGTCTGGGCCCGCACCCCGGCGGCGCCGTGGTCAAGGTAACCGAAGCCTTAGAGGACGGTCGTTTGCGCGTGGCCAGCGATCCGACGGGCGCCGCGGGCCGTCTGGCTTTCCGTTCGGGCGCTTTGGAAGCCGTCAAAATCGAACCGGGCGACGAGGTGCGCATCGAGCCCAACGGGCGCGTGGCGGTCGAGCACATCCCCAGACAGGGCGCGCGAGATTACTATTTTGAGGAGATTCCGGCTCTGACCTGGGATCAGGTCGGCGGACAGGACGAGGCGATCCAACTGATCAAAGACACTATCGAACTGCCGATGTTACACGCCGACCTGTACAAGAAGTTCGACATGCAGCCCGTGCGCGGCATTCTGCTCTACGGTCCGCCCGGTTGCGGCAAGACACTGATCGGCAAGGCGACCGCCTACAACCTGACCCAGCAGTACCGAGAGCGCACCGGCCAAGACGTGAAAGAGTACTTTATGTATATCAATGGCCCCAAAATCTTAAACATGTGGCTGGGCGAGACGGAGCGCATGGTGCGCGAAATCTTTAGCATCGCCCGCGACCGAGCCAAAGAGGGCTTCCTCGTTTTCATCTTTATCGACGAGGCCGAATCGATCCTGCGCACGCGAAGTTCGGGCCGATGGCTCAACATCTCTAACACGGTCGTCCCCCAATTTTGTGCCGAGATGGACGGCTTGGTATCGCTGGAAAACACCGTGGTGATGCTGACCTCCAACCGTCCCGACTATATCGATCCGGCCATCTTGCGACCCGGACGCATCGATCGCAAAGTGAAGATCAAGCGGCCTGACAAAGCCGCCGCGCGAGACATCTTCGGCATCTATCTGACACCCGCGCTGCCCTTGGAAAAAGGCGCCGGCCGAGAGGAACTCTTGGACGTTGCGACCGACTTTTTGTGGCGAAAGAGCGCCGAAACCGAATTTGTGCAGGTCTATCTGCGCAACGGCGGCATCGAGACGCTCCATTGGAAGGACCTGGCCAGCGGCGCGCTGATCAAGTCGGTGGTCGATCGGGCGAAGGAACTGGCCATCCACCGCGCCATCGACGACCCGCAGGGCGAGCACGGTCTCTCGGCGGACGACCTGCGCGAGGCGGTGCGGCTGGAGTATCGAGAGAACGAAATCTTCCCTAAATCGGACGTGATGGAGGATTGGCTGAAGTTGCTGGACTACGAGCCAGAGGCCGTGGCCAGCGTTCGCCCCATCCGCCCCTCCGCCACCCCTAAGGCGAGGAATATTGTATAGCGCTCCGTTAGGGTATCCTTAGCGTTCGGAGCCACGGATGCGCCAGCCGACTTTCCCCATTGTTGATGAGATTTCGCCTTCTATTCAGGATTTTGGGCAGGATGTGGCGGAAGGGCTATCCAGCACGCCGAAGCGACTGTCCAGCCGACACTTTTACGATGCGCACGGCTCTGCCCTGTTCGAACAGATTACGCGGTTGCCCGAGTATTACCTGACGCGCACCGAGCAGGCCATCTTTGACCGGCATGCCGCCGATATTGCCCGTGCCGGCGGCGAGACGGCCACGCTGATCGAGTTTGGCAGCGGAAGTTCGGCCAAAACGCGAACCTTGTTGCGGACCGTTCGACCCGAAGTTTATTGCCCGATCGACATTTCGGCCGAGTTTCTTCGGCTGACGGCCGAGGCGCTGACGTCCGAGCTTGATTGGCTGAGCGTGCGGGCGCTGGCTGCCGAATACAACGACGCGATGAGCCTATTGCGCGACTTTCCGGCGCCTAGGTTGATCGTGTTTATGGGCAGCAACATCGGCAATTTTACCGAGATGGAGGCGATCGATTTTTTGGGTCGGATTGCCGCGAACATGGACTCGGACGACCGGTTGCTGATCGGATTTGATCGGTTGAAGGAGCGCGAGACAATCCGGGCGGCCTACAACGATTCGCAAGGGATCACGGCGGCGTTCAACAAGAATCTGTTAGCGAGGATCAATCGCGAACTGGGCGGGACGTTTATGCTGGACGAGTTCGATCACCAGGCGCCGTGGTTGGAAGAAGAGAGCCGCATAGAGATGCGATTGATAAGCCGCCGAAACCAGACCGCGCTCGCAGCGGCGCTGGGCATGGAGTTTAGCTTTGTCGAGGGCGAGACGATTTTGACCGAAGTGAGCCATAAGTACAGCGATGAGGCCATCGAGCGCATCCTGAGCGCCGCCGGCCTCATCGAGACCGATCGGTGGAGCGATGAAAGGGCGTGGTTTACCGATGCGATGGCGAGGCCGAAATGAAAGAGCGGATCGCCGAACGCATGGCGATCGCTCGCAAGCGGACGCTTGATCTTTTGGATCTTGTGCCGGATGAGTTTCTTCGTCAGCGCGTGCACGACTTCTATAGCCCGGTCGGTTGGCATTTTGGGCATATAGGCATGACCGAGGAGCATTGGACGGTGGTTCGTGCGATGGGTCAGGCGCCTATGGACGAAGCGCTTTCTTTCAGATTCGCCAACCTTCCCGAGAACCCAAAGGACGACCGAACCCAAATTCCCGATCGTGCGGCGATTGTCGAGTATCTGCGCCAGACGCGGGAGCGCAGCCTAAGCCTGTTAGCCGATGCGCGGCTGGACGATGCACAGCCACTGTTGCGCGACGGATATGCCTGGGAGTTTGCTCTTCAGCACGAGATGCAGCATCAGGAAAGCATCTTAGAGCTTCTCTGTCTGATCCATCAGGCGATTGGGGCACCGTGCAGCGAGCCGGGTATGGAGTGGCGATCGGGCGTCGAGCATTCTTGGATCACTGTGCCGGAAGGGGAGACGGAGTTCGGCTCGCGCGATTCGTTTGCGTACGACAACGAGCGGCCTGCGTTCGTTGCCCGGATTGACGAGTTTCAGATTTCGCGGTTGCCCGTTACGAACTACGACTGGACTCTGTTTATGGCGGACAGCGGACATCGGCGTCCTGAATACTGGCTCGATGGGGACGGTTGGTTCGCCTATTCGCCTTCCGGCCCGCGGCCTTTGCATCCCGACGAACCTGTTATGGGCATTTCTTGGTACGATGCGGAGGCCTATGCTCGTTGGGCCAGCGCGCGATTGCCAACAGAGTTTGAGTGGGAGCGAGCGGCGCACGGGGCTGACAACGAGCCCGCGTCTGCGTTTGGGCTGTTAGAAGGAGCGGGCGGCGCATGGGAATGGACATCGTCCAAGTTTCTGCCTTATGAAGGCTTCGTGGCCTATCCTTACGACGGCTATTCGAAGGAGCATATGGACGGTTCGTGCTATGTGTGTCGGGGCGGATCGTGGGCGACCGCAAGGCCGATTTTGCGATGCAGTTTTCGCAACTGGTACGTGCCGACCTATCGCCAGGGCTTTTTGGGCTTGAGGCTTGCGCGATGATCGAGTTTGATGGCGTCTCGAAGCGATATGGCGAAGCGGTTGCGCTGTATTCCACTACGTTGAGCGCGCGGGCTGGCGGATGCACGGCGCTGATCGGCCCCAGCGGTTGCGGCAAGTCGACGTTGCTGCGGCTGGCCATCGGCCTGATCTATCCCGATACGGGCGAAACGCGGGTGATGGGCACGGTCGTTTCGCCGGAGACCGCGCTGCAGTTGCGCCACAAAATGGGCTACGTGATTCAGGACGGCGGGCTGTTTCCGCATTTGACCGCCGAACAGAACGCGGCGATCTTTGCCCGTCGGCAACCGAGGCTGCGAGACGGGTGGCGCAAGCGATTGACCGAACTGTGCGAACTGACGCGCTTTCCTGCCGACCTGTTGCCGCGCTATCCGACCGAACTTTCTGGCGGTCAGAGACAGCGGGTGAGCCTGATGCGCGCGCTGATGCACGACCCCGATGTGCTCTTGCTGGACGAACCATTGGGCGCGCTAGACCCGATGGTGAGGGTTGCGCTTCAGCAAGACCTTAAGCAGATTTTTGCGGCATTGGGCAAGACGACATTGATGGTAACGCACGACTTGGCCGAGGCGGCCTACCTGGCCGATGAGATCGTGCTGATGCGGGAGGGCCGTGTGATTCAGCAAGGGGCATTCTCGGTTTTGGCCGCTAATCCCGCATCGCCTTTCGTATCGGAGTTCATCGCGGCTCAGAGAAGTCTGGTTGAATTGTAGAGGTTTTTCGCAGCCAGGAATCCCTCAAACCCTGCGGAATAGAAGCTGCGCGCCGCCAAGAAGCGATATGCCAGGCTACATTCAGACCGAAGAAGGCGCGACCGTTGGTCCCGCCGAGGTTAGGCGGAGGCGGACAGGCTGGCTTCACCGGATTATACAATCTGTCCAATGATTGTTCGACGGGAGGGAGCGTCGGCGCATGAGAGCAGCGGCTCACCTGATTCTATATGTAGCCGACCAACGGCGGAGCGCGGAGTTCTATGCCGCAGTCTTGGACTGCCATCCGCGGCTCGACGTGCCGGGGATGACCGAATTCGACCTGCCGGGCGGAGCCGTCCTTGGGCTGATGCCGATCGCGGGGATTCGGCGGCTGCTCGGAGACAGCCTGCCCGACCCGGCCTTGGCGAGCGGCGTGCCGCGGGCCGAACTGTACCTGTTTCACCCGGCGGCCGAGGCATACCACGCGCGGGCGTTGGAGGCCGGGGCGCGAGAACTGAGCCCGATGCTGGCACGGGACTGGGGGGACGCGGCCGCATACAGCCTGGACCCTGACGGCCACGTGCTGGCGTTCGCCCGTGCCTTGGCGCCCGCGCAGGATTTCTGATGAGGCCGGTCTTTATGATTCGCGAGTTCTTCGCCATGACCCCGGGCGCCAAGAGGCGCAGCCACAAGAACGGCCGATGCGGGCATTAGTCAAATTGTAGAAGTTTTTGCAAGCGATCTATGACATAGGTTGGATGGGGGTCCAGGCCTAGTCCGTTGCTGACGCCCGTCAAGACCAGCGCCGAATCGCAGCCTAATCGATAGGCCAACTCGATGTCGGTATCCATTCGGTCCCCAACGACCAGGCAGTCATGCGGACTCCAATCGGCCCGGTCGATCAGCGACTGCACGATTCGAGTTTCGGGTTTCCCCATACCTATAGGCGATTGGCCCGAGGCTGCGGCAACCGCCGCGACGAGCGATCCGGCTCCGGGCTGGATGCGACCTCCGTCAGCAGGATAGGTGGAATCGAGATTGGTGGCGATGAAACGAGCGCCCTTGCGGATGGCGCTCTGAGCGGCGTCCAACTTATCGTACGTGAAGTCTCGATCGATGCCGACGACCACAAAGTCGCTATCCTCGCCGATCCTAATCCCTGCCTGTTCCAGTTCTGCGATAAGACCTGGGCTGCCAACGACGTAGGCCGTAGCGTTCGGCATCTCGTTCGCGATCCAGGTCGCGGTGGCCGACGCTGAAGTGTAGAACTGAGACGGCTCGCATTCAAACCCCATTGTTCTTAGTTTCCGAGCATATTCCGTCCGTGTCAGAGAAGAGTTGTTCGTTACGAACACGATGTCCGCGTCGCGCAGGGCATTTAGAGTCTCGATGGCGCCGGATATCGGTTCAGATCCGCGGTAGACGACGCCGTCCAGATCGAACAGGTAGGTGGAATAGCGGCGCATCAGTGGTTTCGCGCCGCTACAAAGTCGGCCGCTGCCAGCAATGCGAGCAACGCATCCGATTCGGGCAGGCGTTGCAAAGCTTGTTTCGCACGCTCGGCATGTTCGGTCGCGCAATCTCGGACATAGGCCAAACTGCCCGCTGCCGACATCTTGTCCACCATCGAATCCCAATCTGAGGGGAGCTGGCCTGTGCCGAAAGCCGACCGCCAGCGCCCAGCCTCGGGGTCGTGATGAATCCAGTGAATCAGAGGCAGCGTTGCCGAGCCGTCTTTGAAATCTGTGCCCAGCGCCTTGCCGGTTTCGGCCTGGGCGCCCTGATAGTCCAACAGGTCGTCCGCCATCTGAAACGCCATGCCAAGGTGATAGCCGTAGTCGGCCAGCGCGTCTGAATAATTGCCTGCCAACAGCCCGCCGGCGCGAGCGCAGCCCGAAAGAAAGGCCGCCGTCTTGCGTTCGATGACTTGATAGTAGCGGCTCTCGGGCACGTCCCATTGGCCTCGAAGAAAAACTTGATCGACCTCGCCCTCGCTCATCTGGCAGGTTACGTTGGCCACGCAGCGGATGATCGCTAGATCGCCGTCTTCCGCCAGAATTCGCATGGCGCGGGATAGCATAAAGTCGCCCGACAACACGGTGGCCGCGTTGCCAAAAGCAACGCCGGCTGTGGGAGAGCCGCGCCGAGTTTCGGTGCCATCCACCACGTCGTCGTGCACAAGGGTCGCCATATGCACCAACTCCATGGCCGAGGCGATGGCGACCGCGCGTTCGACTTCTCGCCCGCCCGCCGCTCGGTGAGCCATCAAAGTCAGCGCGGGCCGCAGTCTCTTGCCGCCCGAATGGAGCACATGGCCCCCCAGATCGGCCAAGCGACGGACTGGGGATTGCAGTTGACTTTGGATGTAGTCCTCGACTAATCGAAGCTCGTCTTCTACCAGCGCCAAAGGATGGGCGGCAGTGGCGCTCACCGTTTCGCTCCAACGTGGATACAGACGACTCCGAGGTTGAGATCGCGCCATTTGACATCGGTCAATCCGGCTTCTCGCATCTTGTCGGCCAGTTCGTCGCGCTCTTCGAAGTTTTGGATCGAGTTGGGCAGATATTCGTAGGCGTCTCGACGGCTGAGCAAAGCCCCAAGTCGCGGCAAGAGGCGAACCGAGGCAAAATCGAACAGAGCGCGGACAATGCGATTGCGCGGACGGCTGCATTCCAGGCAGACCACTCTGCCGCCCGGTTTGACGACCCTTGCCATCTCTCTAAATCCCGCTGTCGGGTCGATCAGATTGCGAACGCCAAAGCCTACGGTAACGGCGTCAAAGGTCTCGTTATCAAACGGGAGGCTCAGCGCATCGGCGGCCAGGGTTTCGATGCGGGCTCCTCTATCGATAGCTTTAGATGAGCAGATCTTTAACATTTCCGGGCTAAAGTCGGCAGCGACCACTCGGCCTGCTTCTCCGACGACGCGCGAGAGTTCTATCGCAAAATCGCCCGTGCCGCAGCAGACGTCCAGGGCCGCTCCGCCCGGTTTGAGGCCGGCCATCCCGACCGCAATGCGCCGCCAACGATGGTGCTGGCCCATGCTCATGATAGAGTTGAGGAGATCGTATCGGCCAGCGATGCGGTCGAACATTTGGCACACATAGTCGCGTCGGACCTCATCGCGCCGCTCCCAAACCTTCGGCTCTGGCAACTTTGTACTAAGTTTCACAATCGATTTTGAGTATACCCCTTGACATCTTTGGGTATATTGAAGCCAGAGGCGCAAGCCGTCCGTCCTTCGGTCTTGTCCGATCCTTGGGTTCGGAACAGCCATGGCGGGGGAACTCCGGTGCGATTCCGGGACTGTGCCGCAGCGGTAATGTCTGGCGACAGGCGAGTCCGAATGCCCGCTCTTGACCGATCCATGCCGTTGTTTGGCAGGCTTACGTACCCTTCGAGCAAAGGGGCGCAGTCCGACGCACAATCCCCTCTGCTCCTTATTGGAATGCATGCGCCGACATCCAAAAAGGAGGCAGTACAGATGAATCGCGGTTTGGTCGTTACTGCGTTGGCACTTTTATCGCCAGCGCTTTTCGCTCAGGTGAACGGTTTTACGCCTGCCGAGGGCTATCACGCCGTTCCGCTTTATTTGACCGGTTCCGTGTTGGCCGTTTCTCCCTCTGGCAAGGTAGCAGTGGGAGTCGGGAGCTTTGGTGGAGGCGGTCGGATCGACGTTTATGATCGAATCGACCCAAACGGTCGCACGCTGCTGCATTCGCTCGTTCGCGATGAGTATCGATTCTTTGGCGGCATTGCTTGGCGAGACGATTCGACTTTGGTTTTTACCGAGAATGGCGACCTGGATACGGCGTTCAGCTGGACTCCCGGCAATCCCCCGCCTGTCGAACTCTCGCCGGTCGGCTCGATCCCCGATGCGGGAGAGATCGCGCTGATCAACGGCGCTCCGATCGTGTTTGCCAATGGCGGCCCGGGCACAAATCGGGTTTATGGCATCGCAAGCGGTTCTGCTTTCGATTTGACGGGCGCTTTTGGCGTTGGATATGGCGGCGGGATGGCGCTGTTCGGCGGCGAGGTTTTTCTTGGCGATACGGCCGATCCGAACTTCTCCGGCCTACCTGGCCAAGTTTGGCGGGCTCAGCCTCGCTACACGAATGGCGACTTGACCGGCATGGATCTGATCGACGCGGCATCGCTTGCGGGCGGACTGGGTTCCGGTTGCGCAGGGCTGGCAACGGACCCTCATGGCGCGATCTATGCGTCTAGCGGGGCAACTTTGACTCGATTGTTGGGCGGGTCGGCGATGCCGTTCGGGGTTTTCGATGGCGCGTTTCCGTTTCCCACCGGGTTGACTTTTGTCGGCTCGCGTTTCCTTCCTTTTGATGGAGACGGCCTGTTGATCGTGAACGGGGAGTTTACCGGCGCGGGAGGCTATTTTGCGATCGCGCCCGTGCCGGAGCCGACGAGCCTTGCAGCGCTGGGCGCCGGACTGCTGGCTCTGTTGCGACGGCGGCGGACGCTAGCGGTTTGCGCGATAGCGGGATTAACGGCGCTCGCAGCGGCTAACGATCCAACCCCCCGCGACTTTGCCGCGAGAGTCGTCGATTACAACGGGATCAATGGCGTATCTGGCTATCAGAACCCTACTGCCGCGATCGGATTGCCGAGCGCGGCGGCCACGCCTTTTGTGCCGGATAACTCCTCAGTCGTTTCTTTCGGCTGGGGAGGCTATCTTACCTTGGGTTTTGACCGACCGATCTTTAACATTCCGCCCGGCATCGACCAAGCCAACCCATACGGATTTGACTTCATCGTGTTCGGCAATGCTTTTTACGTCGGCAACGAATGCCGCGCATGGGCAGAGCCTGCCTATGTGGAAGCGGGCGTCGATCTGGACGGAGACGGCCAGCCGGACGAGTGGTTCTTGCTTCTGCCGCAACGCCCAGAGTTTAATATTCCCCTGCAAAACATATACTTTGGAAGCGTCGGCGTTTGTCCGGACAGTTTTGTCGGCTATGCTGATTGCACGCCGACCGACGGTCGAGGCAACCCATTGGTCCCAGACGATCCTTGGCAACCGGGCCTCCAGGCGCCATCGGCAGGAGGCGACGCGTTTGACCTTTCTTGGGCTGTGGATAGAACGACGCTCTTGCCAGTCGAACTGACAGTGGCGCACTTTGTCCGTATCGTTCATGCAGGCAATGCCTCGTTTGGACCGTTAGGCAACTCATCGACAGAAATTGATGCCGTAGCAATACTGAGACCTTTGGGCGACGTTACCGGCGACGGTTGTGTGGACGATAACGACTTGGCGGTCGTCTTGGCGAGTTTTGGCGGATCGGGGCCGGGGGACGCGAATCATGACGGTTTGATCGACGATGTCGATCTGGCCATCGTGCTGGAGCGGTTCGGCGCGGGCTGCTAATCGACTTCGAAGACGATTTTGCCGCACTCGCCCTCGGTTATCAGTCGCATCGCCTGATCGACCTCGGTGTAGTGCAGCCGGTGCGTAATGGCGGGCGTTATGTCGATGCGCTTGTTGGCCAAGAGCGATCGCATCAGCTCCCATGTTTCATACAGCCGCCGACCGATTACACAATAGAGCGTTAGGCCCTTGAAAATCAGTTGGTCCCAATCGGTTGTGAGGGGATTGGAATAGATTCCCAGCAGGCTGACGAAGCCGCCTGGCCGCACCGCTTCGGCGATCAACGGCAGGGCCGACGGATGGCCGGACATCTCTAGCGCCACGTCTGCGCCGATGCCCGCCGTCGCTCGGTTGACTGCGCCCGCGGCGTTCTCTTTGGAAGGGTTTATGAGCACGTCCGCACCCATTTTCTCTGCCAGCGCCAATCGAAAGGGGCTGACCTCGGTTACGATCACCTTTGCGGCGCCCAACGCCTTTGCGACCGCAATGCTAAACAGCCCGATGGGGCCGCAACCCGTGATGAGAACGATAGCGCCATTGACGGGCGCTGCGCTGACCGAATGCACCGCGTTGCCCAAAGGGTCCTGAACAGTGGCCACCTCGGGCGGCACGCTCAGATCGGTCTTTTGGCAGTTCGCCGCAGGCGCGACCACATAGGGCGCAAAGCAACCGTCCACATCGACGCCGAAAATCTTGGTGTTCTGACAGACGTGCCCTTGCCCTAGCCGACATTGCAGGCAGTGCCCGCAAATGATGTGGCTCTCGCCCGCGATATAGTCGCCCGGCGAAAACCCGGAAACGCCTTCGCCGACTTCCTCGATCACGCCGCAGAACTCATGCCCGACGATCACCGGGGGCTTCATGCGACCGGCTGCCCAATCGTCCCATCGATAGATGTGAACGTCGGTGCCGCAGACGGAGGCGCGTTGAACCTTGATTCGAACTTTTCCGGGCGTCAACTCGGGTTCGGGCGCATCGATCAATTCGACGCCTGGACCTGGCCGTACTTTGGCGATCGCCTTCATCAGTAGGCGTAGTTGCCCTCGTGCGCGACCTCTAAATAGCGCGCCAAAAGGGTCGCCGTGGCTTCAACGTCCGAAGCGTTCACCATCTCGTTCACAGTGTGCACGTATCGGGTCGGAATGCTGAGCGTGATGCTGACCGAGCCGCCGCGCGAGCGCTGAATTGCGCCTGCATCGGTGCCGCCTGCAGGCAAGATTTCCATCTGGTGCGGAATGTTCTCTTTGCGAGCGATCTGTCGGAAGTGATCGACCAGTTTGGGATGGCAGACCAGCGAACTGTCCATAATCTTGATCGCAGCGCCGCTGCCTAATCTGGTAACCGACTCGAATTCGCTGGGACCGGGAAAGTCGTTGGCCAGGGTGATGTCGAGCGCGATGCCGATATCCGGCTCTAGAGCATAGGCGGCGGTGAGCGCCCCTCTCAAGCCGATTTCCTCCTGCACCGTCGCCACGGCATAGATGTCCGCTTGGTGCGAGCGCAACATCCGAAGCGCTTCCAGCATGACGAACACGCCCACCCGGTCGTCCATCGACTTGCCGATGTAGCCGTCCCCGCACTGCTCTACCGTACGATCCATCGTAACCATGTCGCCGATCTCGACCAAATTCTTGACCCTGTCGGCCGCTTGACCCACGTCCACAAAGAACTCTGTAATATTGGGCGGCTTGTTCGCTTCCTCGGGCGAGAGCATGTGCTTGGGCTTGGTCGCATAGGTCAATACGCCGCGAAGTTGACCGCCCTTGCCATGAACGATCACGCGCTGAGCGAACATTTGGCGAGGATCAAAGCCCCCCAACTGCTGCAGTCGGATGAAGCCCTTGTCATCGATGTGCTTGACGATGAAGCCGATCTCGTCCATATGGGCGGCCAGCATCACCTTGGGGCCAGCGGCGGATTTGCGGCCTATGACGTTGCCCATCACGTCCACTTCGATGCTATCGACCAAAGGACGCATGGCTTCGGTTACAACCGACCGTAACGCGCCCTCTTGGCCAGGCACTCCGGGGGTTTCGCAAAGTCTCTTAAGCAGGGAAAAATCCAATTCGGGGCGCTCCTTATAGGCAGAGTTCTTGCAACCTTGGAGCATACCGAATCGATGGGCCGAATTGCAACTTTGACAGGAGCTTAGAATATCTCGCCGATGCCGCCGACGGGCTGGCCGAATTGGCCGTAGCCAAAGCGGGGCTCGGACGGCAGCGCTTTCAGGCGAAGAAACATCGAAATCTCTCTATCGCGGCGGAATCCGAACGGATTGTCGATGAAACGCAACTCCAACTCGACGCAGTGCAGATCGTAGGTCGCCATGAATTGACGGCTCTCGAAACGGTTTAGATAGCCGTTGTAAGAGAGCAGGGCCCAGAGTTTTGTCCGACCGATATTCAACGCTTCGACTCTCAGATTCGCGCTGGCCAAGCGATCGCGCTGAGGATCGAAGCGCGCATTAAAGTATAAGTTTGATGCGCCGAAATTCCACATAACGTCGGTCAAAATGCCGGTCGTTCGATCGCGGTTCGGGTCGTAGGTCAGGTTCGTTCGCCAGCGCAGGTGGTTGCTCGGCTCATAGTTCGCGTTCAGCCAGAGCGTGCGCCAAGCGTCTCGTCCAAGTTTGTCGGCTTGGAGGTCGTAGCCCGTCTGTGCGGATAGGTTCCAATCGCCAAATTTCAGAACGCGCAGGTCGGCGGTCAGCGAGTTGTAGATGCCGGAGCGATCGAATTGAAAGGGCGAGTAGCCGTAGGGCCGCAGGTAGTTCCAACGCAGCGCAAACTCGCCGCGAGAACCGATCCGTTGCTCCATGTCGCTCCTTAGCACATATTGCGCCGTACCGTCGCTGTAGAACGATTGTTGCAGGCCGTATCCGAGCGTGGCCGAGGGATAAGGAAGGTAGGAGCCGTTTGCTTCGGCATAGAGCCTTTCGCCCGATACCGATCTCGAACCTCTTTCTGCCAAATGGCCGATCGAGCCACGGAACGATGTCGTCGTTGGGCCGATCTTGACCGCTGGGAGAAAGTAAGTGAGTTGCGGCGCCTTCTCCAATCCTCCGAAGAACGGCGCCGAACTGGCGACCGGGATGCGCCTCAAAACTTCGAACTGAGCACGGCCCCGACCCATTGTTCGATCGACGGTCAGTCCCACGCCGTACTCGCGCCGGTCGTTCAGCGCGGTCTGCCCGCTCCTTGCGCTGAACCCCTTAAAATCGATGTTGCCGTTCCAACTCCAATCTTTCGCCGTTCCCGTCTCTGTGAGCGAAATTGTGGTTGAATCGGAGGTGTATCCGCCGGATTGATTGGCGCTTTGCCGAGCCGACAGCCTTGCCGTTCCCCCTTCGTGCTTCCAGGTCAGCGCCGTGCCCATGCCAAAAGCGTTGGATGTCTGCAAGAAGCTATTCCGGCTGTATTCCAGCGATGAGAGCGCAAGGATCGAGCCGACAGTCGCCTCGTGCAGGGCTCGCGCCGTGATGGTCGTGCCGCCTCTCGTTTGATCGCGCAGCGCATAGACGTTCGCCTTCAGCGAACCCAATTGCTGGTCCAGGCCGAATCCGACCCCCTTTTTGGACATCAGATCGATGCGAGCCTGGCCGTAGCCCGAACCTCTGTCTCCATATCCGACGGCATACTTGAGAAAGAACCCTTCCTCAACGTTCTGACCGACTTCGGGCAGAATGACTCGATCCGAAGCGCCTGGACGCAACGGAATCACCAACCTGGGCAGTGTAAAGAGAGCAACGCCCAGCGCGCGCAGGCGGACCCTTCGAAGGATCAGTCGGTCGTCTGCGATCGCGTTCGCTGTGCCCGCCTCTATCTGCCAGTGGGGAGGGTCGTGGTCGCACGTGGTGGCCGTGCACAGGGTCGCCGATGCCTGATCCGAAACGCCCGATACGGCCTGACCGCTTAGATAGACGCTGGAGACCGTCCGACCTTGTAGAAACTCTGACCGAAGTTCGACGCGTCCGTCAACGAACCGCCAACTCTCGTTCGGCGCATCGATAAACAGCTCAGCGCCGCTGCCCGTAAGAGATTCGCTCTCGATTCGCGCCCGTTCGTACAGCCTGTAAAGCCCTGTTTCTCTTGATCCTTCCAATCGGCCGCCAGAAAGCACGAATTCCTTCCATTTGGCAGTCAATGGGCCGACGGCGTAAACGCGGTCTTTGTCGATGCGCACCTGGGGCGCGCTGATCTGCTCGATCCAGTCGTCGTTTTGGCCAAACGCAAGGCATCCGACGGCCAGGATCGCCAGTAGCAGGATGAGCCGGATCACGCGATTTAGACGTTAGACGCCAAACGCCCATTTCCTCTAATGGCGCAGGTAGAGCGTCAGGCATTTGCAGGCGCCGCCCGACTTTAGGAACTCGCTCATGGGGACTTCGTGCGTACAGAAGCCCTCTTCCTCGAGTTGAAACCGCAAAGTTGGACAGTTGGCCGGGAGCACGACCTGCTTACCGACGACCACAGAGTTGCACGCGAAGCGCAGAGCCTCGTCTTGCGCGACCGGAATCGCCTTGAAATGCTCCTGGATCACGCGCCGGCCGTAGGTGTCGAACGCTTCGGGGTAGAACGCCACTAATCGGTTGGTCAAGGGCAAGAAACAGGTGTCGAGGTGATACCATCGGTCGTCCATCAGTTCCACGCTGATCACGTTCTTGCCGGTCAGTTCGCTCAAGATGCGGTGCGAGCAGATGTCGCTGCGCTTTCGATATCCGGCAATGTAGATATCGCCCATATGAAAGCAATCGCCCTCGCCTTCGAAGTGGCAGTCGGGATCGATTTTGACAACCTGATAGCCTTGGTCGATGAACCAGCGCTCGAACGGCGCCTCTTCCACTTGCCTTTCGGGGTGTCTGAACCTCGACAGCACGACGCGCCGATCGGGCAGCAACAGCCCGGCGTTGGCCGTAAAGACCATATCGGGAGCGTTTTTTGCCTGATCGATCAGTTCGATGTGGAGGCCCACTTTCTGGGTTAGAGTCTCGTACAGCATCGCCCATTGTTCGGCAGCAAGCCGCTTGTCCGGTCGATCCGAAACGTGCATCCAGGCGTTGATTTCGTACTTTAGGTCATAGGCCGTGGGCTTGCACATCAGCGCCCGTCGGCAATCGATGAAATCGTGCGTAGGCTTCATTGCCTGTTGAACCATTACTTTCCCCTTTACTCAACGACCGCTCTTCAAATAGCGGGGCGAGATAATACCCGGCTTTTAGCCGTCCTGGTCCATCAGGCGGCTTTCGGCCAATTGGGCGGCTGCATAGGCTTCGCCCGCCTGCAGTCGCGTCTGATCGGCCTCCATATCTAACGCTAACTGACGGCGCAAATCGACTAGCAGTTCCTGAACTTTGCGGTCGGCCTCTAGGCTCTTCTCGAGACCCGGTATCCATTCGGGGTCTGGGTTCAGCGCCTCCAATGCGCTAAGGATGCTGGCTCGCTTTTCCAGGATCGCTGGCGCCTCGTCCCAAAGCTGCTCTTGCAAGACGTTTCTCAAACAGAGGCTGAGCAGCCACAACTCGTCGATCAAGGCAGCGGCTATTTCCCTTCGGCTACCCATGCAGGCTCACCTCGCGGACTTGGGGCCTTGCAGCCTCGGCTCCATATTGTTCGGCAATCTGGCGCCAGCCATCCCTTAAGTCGTCCAGCATTGTCAAGACCTTTTTGGCGCTATCGGCATCGTCCTCTAGGTTCGCCTGCACGAGGCTTTCGTACATGTAGGTGTAGAGTTTGAGCAGATTGGCCGCGATTTCGCCGCCTGCTTCAAAGTTCAGGCTGCTCATCAGTTCGGCCAGGATGTTCTGGGTCTTGACCAGACAGCGGTTTTGATCGTCGATCCGCCTGGCTTCGATCGCCTCGATTCCCTGTTGCAAAAATCGAACCGCGCCGTCATAGAGCATTACAATCAGTTGAACTGGATGGGCGGTCTCGACCGAGGTCTCTAGGTACCGCTCTTGAATTGCGTTTCCACTATACAAATCGCTCACCTCGTCATCTCTGGGCTTGGCCGAGCATCGCTGCCAGCCGCTGGCTTTGCGACTGGAACTGGCTCATTAGCCCCTCAAGCCGCGAAAACTGCTTCCTCAGTTCGATCGCCTTTCGATCCACTTGTTCCTGTAATTGCGTTATCTGGCGCTCGATCGAATCGACTTGTTCTGTCAAGAATGTATTGTTGGTCGTAAGGTCGCCCGATATGGAATCGGTCAGGTTGGTGATGTAGGTGCGAATCGCGTCGGCAGAGCCTCTGGAAAAGAAAACTCGACCGATCTCGCCGGTCGTGGCTCCGGTAAATCGAATCTGCATGCCTTCTACATCGGTGTTCGATTGTCGAACGACCAAGAACTGACCGTCGCCCTCGCCCACAATTCCATTGATCGATCCGGCCACGTCCAGCCCTTCTGCGCCGACTGTGTCCATGCCCAATCCCGTTGTGTTAGGAGCGGCGGCCAAGTCGGAAACGACCTCGAAATTGCGCCTTGAACCATATTCTTTGGCTGTCAACACAAGCTTTCCATCGCCATCTTTGCTGGCCGTTATCAGGTTCTTGAGCTTTGCATCGCTGTTGATCTGATTGATCGTATCGTCAATGGTATTCCCGGCGCTCAACGCGATCGTATAGGGCGTATCGCCAAACATCGCGCCGCTAAACGTCAATCGCTCGATCTCGGTAGAGGCTTGGGTTTGGGCTTCATCGGCAGCGGCAACCGCCCTCGTCGCCGCCTGCGTAATGTTGACCAGATAACCATCCGTCGTGGAGGGCCGCGTCTTGTGGGTGGACGATATGAAAGAGAGCAACGCACTGTCGGAGCGGCCGTTGGCATAGAACAGTTGGCCGATTTGGGCGATGTCGCCGTTCAGAGCAGCGTCCAAGGCCGTGTCGTTGCTGACCAGTTTGCCCTGATTGTCCAGCGTGATACCGATCTGGGCGAGCGATGTCAGCGTGCCCGACAGGCCCTGCACCGGTTCGATAAATCGTCGGATAAGGCCGTCGTGAACAGACTGGACGGTCGAATCGCCAAACAGGATTCCCGTACGCTGGGTCTCTTTGTCATAAGTCGCCACAGCCTTCAGAAAATCGGCTACCTGGTTGAACGCGCCGACAAAATCGGTGATGTTTTTCTTGATCGAACCGGTATCTCGCTCGAACGTCAGAGTCGATCGCTTAGGCGTGGTCGCATCGGCTGCGAGCAGCGTTACCGTCGTGCCCTGAATGACGTCCGTTATCGAGTTCTTCGACCGCTTGAACGAGATGCCGTCCAGCGTAAACTCGGCGTCCTGCGCGGCAACCAACTGATTGCGAAAGCCGTTTTGCAGGATGCCGACGTTCTTAAGCAGGTTTTGGGCGTCGGTGAACGTCGGCGTCGATGCGCCGGTAATCTTGAGACGGTAGTAGGTCGTTCCGCCATCGGTTTCGGTAACGACGGAGGCGCTGACGCCAGTAATGCCTGCTTCGTTGATCTTGGTGGCCAGTGAGGTTAGGGTATCGGTCGCGAAGTCGATTGCGATATTTGTACCGTTGATCTGAACTGTGCCGCTGGGGCTGCCCGTGATTCCTAAAAGGCTCTTGATCGTTTGGTCGGCAGCCGTAAAGCGGTCGGACTGGGCGCCGTTGGCAACGGCATGTTTGATCGAGACCGTCGTGTTTTGGATTTTTAGCCCGTTCAGCACATTGCCGTTGCCCAGATCGGAGATTCTGAGAGTGTTGGCTGCACCGGTCTCCTTGCTGGAGACGACGAGGAAAGTCTCGGTCGAGGAGCCGTTGATGATCGAAGCGTTCACTCCGGCGTTCGCCTGGTTGATCTTGCTGGCGACTGCGGCCAACGTATCGCTTTCGACGACGTCGATCTGTTTGCCATTGATCAAAAAACTGCCTGCCAACCCTAGCGCGGTCGAACTGGAAGCATGCGATTCGGTGATAACTTTTTGAGCCTGGGCCAGCTTGCTTACGGCCAACTCGTAAATGCCGGCCAAGGCATCGGTGGACGCGGTTACAGTGGCCACTGCCGTGTCGGACGAAACGGCCTTCATCACATTGAAGCCGGAAGTCGAACCGAGCGCGCTGCCCGCGGTCTGAAGCGCCTGGAGTCCTGCCTTAAACTGTTCGAAGGCGGACATTTTGGCCTGAATTTGGCCCTGTCGCTGACGCAGGCGCGCAATTGGGCGCGACTGGATCTGCATCAGGCGCTGGATGATCGTCTCTGTATCCAGGCCCGAGGCCAAACCCGCAAAGTTTATCCCTGAGAAGCTTCCGCCAATCGCCATGAATCGCCTCCGACTTTCGCCGAGTAGGATTCAAATTATCGGTTGATGGCCAAGCGGCCTTTATCCAGCGAAGTTGACGGGATACAATAGACCTATGAGCGCCGACGCGGTTGGGCTTTACGATGAGGTTTTTGCCTCGATCCCCGAGGAGATGGGCGCTGTGTTGGAGCGCAGCGCCTATTCGCCCAACATCAAAGAGCGGCGCGACTACTCCTGCGCGATTTTTGACGCCCGGGGCCGACTGATCGCCCAAGCGTCCCATATTCCGGTGCATCTGGGCGCTATGCCTCTGCTTGCAAGGCATTTGGCCGGTCGATTTGAATGGAGAGAGGGCATGGGCGCGCTGACAAACGATCCGTATCAGGCGGGCACGCACCTGCCCGATTGGACGCTCTTTTCGCCCGTGTTTGCTAGCGGCGACCTCGTGGGGTTTGTGGCCAATCGAGCGCACCATGCCGATACGGGCGGAAAATCGCCAGGGTCTATGGCGCCCTCGCGAGAATTGTTCGAAGAGGGGCTGGTGATCCCGCCGACCGTGCTGTTAGAAGATTGGTCGCCCCGTCAAGAGATATTGGATTGGATTCTGGCAAACGTCCGCGGTCGAGACGAGCGTTTAGGCGATCTTCAGGCACAGATCGGTTCCAATCGGATCGGGGTGCGGAGATTCCAAAACTTAGTCGAGCATATCGGTATTGCGGAGTGCGACCGGCGGATCGACGTTTTGCTCGATTACTCTGCGCGTCTGGCGGAAGCCGTCGTGAACGATCTTGCGCCGGGAGTCTATTCGTTCGAAGACTTCTTGGACGACGATGGCGCGGGAAGAGAGAGAATCCGCATCGCACTGACCCTGACGATTCATGACGGCCGGCTTACTTTTGACTTTACGGCCAGCGACGACCAGGCTGCATCGCTCAATGCGACCGAAGCGGTTACACGGTCGGTCTGTTGCTATGCCTTGCGAGCGCTGATGCCGGCCGAATCGCCCACGAACGAAGGCTGTTGGCGTCCGGTGGAGGTTGCACTGCGACCCGGCAGCGTCGTCTGCGCGGCCTATCCCGCAGCGGTCGCGGGCGGCAACGTCGAAACCTCGCAACGCTTGACCGACGTTGTGCTGGGGGCTTTGGCGCAGGCAGCGCCCGGGCGCATCCCGGCAGCCTCGCAAGGAACGATGAACAACTTGCTCATCGGCGGATGGGACCCGTTTAGACAACGCGACTACGCCTACTACGAGACGATCGGCGGAGGTTGCGGCGCGGGCCCTGGTTGGAATGGAGCTTCCGGCATCCATTGCCACATGACCAACACGCGCAACACGCCTGCCGAAGCGCTGGAAGCCGAACTGCCGTTAGTCGTTGAAGAATATCGCCTGAAGCGAGACAGCGGCGGCGATGGGCAGTGCAAAGGCGGCGACGGCGTCATCAAGCGCATCCGGTTTCTCGCGCCTGCTCGAGTAACCCTGTTTGGCGACCGGCGTCGATCCTCGCCCTACGGATTGGCGGGCGGAATGAACGGCAGCCCGGGGGGCCAGCGTCTAATAAGAGGCAACGAGACGATTGAACTGCCCGCCAAGGGCGAGGCGGACGTTCAGACCGGCGACTTGCTCATCATAGAAACGCCTTCGGGAGGCGGTTATGGCCCAAAGGTATAATCGGAGGAGAGCCATGAAGGCTTTGGCATTGATCGCGGCGATGGCAACAATGGCTGGTTGCGGGACGCCCGCGCCATCCCCAAACCCGCCCAACCGTACCAAACAGCCCGATAAGCCGCTCACGGACCGCGCCATGGAACTTGCACATCACCAAAATCGATTTGGATGGCGCGTAGCAACCGCGCTAACCGCTGAAGCGCCGGGCGAGAACTTCTTCATGTCGCCCTCTTCGATCGCAGAGGCTTTCGGGATGGCCACCCTTGGAGCGTCCGGCAAAACGCTTGCCGAGATGTCGCCGTTGGTCTTTCCGCAAGACGGGCCGATGGCGGTCAAGGAACTCGGCGCTAGTCGAAACCGCACGATCAAGGACCTTCAACTGTTGAGCGCAAACTCGATCTGGATCCGCGACGGTTTGCAAGTCTTGGAGAGCTACCTACAAAGCACGAAAAAAGAGTACGGCGCTGAAATTCGATACCTGGACTTTGGCGATCCCAATGCGCCCAATGTGATCAACGCTTGGATCGCGCAAGCCACCAAGAACAAGATCGAGAAGATGATTGAAAGCATCCCGGACGCGATGGGGCTTTATCTGATCAACGCCGTTTATTTCAAAGCTGCATGGCAGGATAAGTTCGACTCGGTCGCCACGCGCCCCATGCCCTTTACCAAGTTAGATGGCAAGACGACTGAAGCGCAGATGATGAGCCGGTCGAGCCGATTGCCCTACTTTGAGAACGAGCGGCTTCAGATGGTGCAGATCCCTTACGCGGATGGTTCGGTCGTTGCCGTCTTTGTGCTGCCCAAAGGCGATCGGGACCCTCGGTCGCTAATTTCTGCTTTTGCCAAGGAAGAGGACGATCTTTACGCCCGAATGCGCCCGAATCAAGGCCGCGTCCGCATTCCGCGCCACAAGATCGAGTACGAAGCGAACTTGATCGAGGCCATGAAATCGCTGGGCATAAAGCAGGCCTTCGTCGCAGGCGAAGCCGACTTCAGCCGTATTCGATCTCAGAAAGACCTCTTCATCATGGAAGCGCGGCATAAGGCGGTGATAGAGACGAACGAGGAAGGATCGGAAGCCGCCGCCGTAACCGAGATCGGCATCGGGGTTACCAGCGCGCCGGTCGGTCAGCCGTTCGATTTCTTGGCCGATCGACCCTTCCTGTTCGTCATCCGCGATCTCAAGTCAGGCAGCAACCTTTTTGTCGGCATTGTTTACGCGCCTTGACCGGCGATTGAGCAATGTCAGACCGACGATCGAGACCAGAATGCCGCCCAGGGCGCCGTATCGCAACAGCGCGGCAATCTCCTCGACTGTGCGAAGCTGCAACGGATAGATGTCGTGCTCTCTCAGATAGGCTTCGTTCACATAGTGCGGGCTGCCTTCTTCTTTGAACTCGGGCAGGAAGGCTTTCGGATCGTCGATGATCATAAGGTGCGCCGATCCTATCGGCGCGCCCGGTTCGCCCATAAGTCGAGCGGTTGCCGGGTCGTGCTCTACTCGCTGGATCAGCTTTGCCCGAGCCGTGTAGTTGGCCAGGATCGGATAGGTTCCGATCCCGACCACGATCGATGCGACCAGCACGACCTGAAACAGACCGCGCAAGATTTTCATAGCCTTATCCGGTCTGCCCAAACGCGCTGATCGTAATGGTAACGGTTTCGCCCACCTTGCCCTGGTTGATCGACGCATGTTTGATATTGTGATCCGCCAACTTGACCTTAAAGGTTGACTGAACGTGCAGGACATCGCCTCTGAAACGGGCTGCGCGCGTCTGATCGCTGGCGGGCATATAGCGGACGCGAACATCGATCGTAATTCGCTTGGTTACGCCCTTAAGGGTGAAATCGCCTGTTACAGCGTAGATGTCGCCGCTTTTGTGACGAACGTTTGTGCTAACAAACTTGATGGTCGGATGCTTGGCCGCGTCGAGCCATCCGACGTCGGTCATGTGCTCGTTTCGCATGGCGATGCCGGTGTCGATCGAGGCCACGTTGATCTCGAACGAGCCCGAACCGGTGCGTTTATCGGGATCGAATTGGACGGAGCCTGTCAATTTGGAACTGCGTCCGGTGAAGGTCTCAAAGGGCGCTTGGCTCTCGACGGTCGCCAACTGTTGCGCGTCGGAGCCCTTGCCGAAAACGAACGTTTTGGGAGCGGCGAAGGCAGAAGCAACTGCCGCTATAAAAAGCACAGCGGGAACTATTTTTCTCATGCTAATATTAACGGCTGGAGCCGCTCAAAGGTTCCAACTTCGCCACCGAAGCCAGCACCGTCTTGATCCCTATCTCGCCTGGGAAGACCAACGTTACGTACAGATCGCCATCGGCCGAAGGCTCGCATTTGGTGACGATACCCTCGCCATATTTGGGATGGACGGCCACCGAACTGGGAGGGTAAAGGCCGACATCGGCCACAACTTTTGCGGGCTGGGGTCGTTCGGTCGGCTCGGGCGATCGATCCGGCACGTATTGCCCGAACATCAAGTTCAGCAGGGTCGTTGTGCCGCCAGGCGGCAGGTCGCGCAGAAATCGGGACGGTCTAGACCATCTCGGCACGCCGTTGAAGCGTCTCGAATTGGCCGTCAGCAGGTGCAGTTCTTCCCTCGCCCGGGTCATTCCGACATAGACCAGCCGCCGTTCTTCTTCGATTTCGTGCGGGAGTTCGCTTCGCATATGGGGCGTCAGCCCTTCTTCCAATCCTGCGATGAACACTACTGGGAACTCCAGTCCTTTGGCGGTGTGCAGCGTCATCAAGAGCGCCTGCCCCGCTTCGTCGTCTACCGAATCCAAATCGGACGCCAGCGCGGTCTGCTGGACAAAGGCGAGCGTCGACTTGTCGTTCGACTGCTCCTCGAATTGGGCGGCGACGTTTTCGAGCTCTCTCGCGTTCTCTTTGCGATCTTCGCCTTCTTGGCTGTCGTCCGCATCCAGCCAGGCCTCGTAGCCTGTCGAGACAATCGCTTGGCGCAAGACGCGGCTGACAGGGCTTCGTTCCGCCTCGGCTTGAAGGTTCTTGATCTTCTCGATGAAAGTCCTAAGGGCGCTGGCGGGTTTGCCCGTCAGCAGCATTTGCCCTTCGCGGCTGCAGGCTGCCTGCCAAAGACTGATCTCTCGTTCTCTCGAGTAGGCGTCTAGCTTTTGAACAGATGTATCGCCAATGCCTTTGGGCGGGTTGGCCAAGCATCGGACCAACGCCAGCGTATCGTCGGGGTTGACGATCAGGCGCAGATAGGCCATCAGGTCTTTCACGACTTTGCGCTCATAGAACCGGAGCGCCCCGACCACTCGGTGCGGGATGCGGTATCGCAGGAAGGTCTCCTCGAACTGTCGGCTCTGCGCGTTTGTGCGATAGAGCACGGCGAACTCCTTAGCCGTTCTCTCGCCTTCTTGCTGCTTCCGGCGGATGTATTCGGCAACCATGCGGGCTTCGGTCGCGTCGTCGTCCGCTTGGGTGAGGGTTACGGGCGCGCCGCCTTGCCGGTCGGTCCAGAGTTTCTTGGCGGCGCGACTTGTGTTTTTGCGGACGATGCTGTGGGCGGCGTCCAAAATGCGTTGGGTCGATCGATAGTTCTGCTCGAGCTTGATCACTTTGGCGTCTGGGTGGTCCCTTTCGAACTCAAGGATCAGTTCTACTCGCGCCCCGCGGAAGCTATAGATGCTTTGGTCGTCGTCGCCTACGACGCAGAGGTTTCGGCTCTTCTCGGTCAACAAGTGCACCAGTTTGTACTGCACGTAGTTCGCGTCTTGGTATTCGTCGACCAGGACGTGCTGAAACTTGTTTTGGTATCGCGCCAGCGCTTCGGGGCTTTCCTCCAAGAGTTGGATGGCCGCGCAGAGCAGGTCGTCAAAGTCGAGCGCGTTCGATTCTTTGAGCAACCGCGAATAGCGGGCATAGACTTGGGAGAGGAGTTCTTCATAATAACCGGATGCGCGCTTGGCGAACTGCTCCGGGCCGACCAATTTCTCCTTTTGGGCGCTGATGGCGTAGAGAAGCGGTCGCGGCGGGTGGGCTTTCTCGTCGATGTTCAGCTGTCGCAGCGCCTTTTTGACCAGATCGACCTGCTCTCCGTCATCGTAAACGACGAAGTTGCCCGGTATGCCGATGGCCGCGCCCGATTCGCGCAGTATTCGTGCGCAGGTGGCGTGAAAGGTGCCGACCCAGAGTCCTTCGACCTCCGCGCCCAGCAGCGCTTCGAGCCGGTGTCGCATTTCGGCAGCGGCTTTGTTGGTAAAGGTAACGGCAAGGATGTTCCAGGGCGGTACGTTGCGCTCGCGAATGAGACAGGCGATGCGATAGGTGATGACGCGGGTTTTTCCGCTGCCGGCGCCCGCAAAGACGAGCAACGGCCCGTCGCCGTGCTCGACCGCCGCTCGTTGCTGCTCGTTGAGGCTGTTCAGGTAATCCATATCGGGGAGATAGAGAGGAGTCTACCTGTTTGGGGGCATTGCTCTGACCCCTGGAGCGCGTCGGCTTGCCGACGCTAAAAATCGTCCGGCACTCTTATCAAATCGTACTTAAACGATGTAACCGTCTTGACGTACGAATCGGGATACCCTTGTTCCATCCACGCATAAGAACACCAGCGATACATCCGCGGATGTTTTTGATAACCATGTCGAACAGGGTTAGCATGCACATAGTGCAACCTTGCATAGAGCGCCTTGTCCGAGCCTATGATGGTGTCCCAGTATTGCCACCAAACTTGGCAACCCGGTTCGCTGTGAATTCGGTTTATCTCGCGCGCCGATTTCGAATGGATAGACCTTATCAACGCGGTCAGGTCGCACTTCTCGGGAGAAATCCCAACAAAGTGATAGTGGTTTGAAAATACTGCCCAAGCTTCGAGCCGCCACTCGTGGGCTTCAGCTTCTCCGAGCAAGGTGGCGAGTAGTATGTTTCGTTCGTCTGCGCTCCGGAACAATCTCGCCTTCTGGTATGTGGCTCCGGTTACAATGTAGTGGCGATTCGGTTCAAAGACGTGCGGCGGCTGATGCGGCCAAGTAATGACACGGGTTGAGCGTTCTGCGTCCATAAACACCTTGTTTCAATGCAATGCGCTTCAAATCCTGCCATTTATCTGAAGGTCTGTACTATTCGCGAGGGCGCATAGCGCCGGCAAGCCGGCGCACTCCAAGGAGTTACAACAAATCCCTCAAACTCTCCAAAAGCGCAACGACAGCCTGATCGATCTGGGCTTCGTCGTTCAGTTTGCCCACGGTCAGGCGCAGGCTGCCCTCTTGGCGTTCGGGCGGTAAACCCAATGCCGCGACGGCGCCGCTGACGCCGCCCATGCCGCTATGGCAGGCCGATCCCGCCGACGCGCAAACCCCTCGGCGATCCAATGCCGCTACCAGCGCATCGCCCTGAACGCCCACAAATGTGAAGTGCGCGTTGTGCGGCGTTCTGTGCGTCATCGAGCCGGTCAGTTGCGCGGTCGGCGCGCGCTCCAATACTTGCTTTATCAGACGATCGCGCAGGCGAGCCAGGCGAGGCGCCTCGTCCTCCATCTCTGCATCGGCCAATGCCGCCGCCATGCCCAAGCCCACGATGCCCGGCACGTTGTGCGTGCCCCCGCGCCGTCCGCGCTCCTGCTCTCCGCCCGTCTGAAAAGGCAACATTCGACAACCCTTGCGCACATAGAGCGCCCCAATGCCTTTAGGTCCATATATCTTGTGCCCAGACAACGACAACAGATCGACATTCAGCGCGTCGACGCAGATCGGCAGTTTGCCCACTGTCTGCACCGCGTCGGTATGGAACGGTATCCCGTTCAGTTTTGCAATCCGCGCCAATTCTGGAATCGGCTGCACCGTGCCGATCTCGTTATTAGCGTGCATGATCGTAATCAGCACGGTGTCCGGCCTTATCGCCGCCTCCAATTCTTTCGGACTTACGCGCCCTTCTCCGTCAACCCCCAGGTAGGTAACTTCGTATCCGTCGTGCTCGAGCTTCTTGCAGGCTTGTTTGACGGCGCCGTGCTCGATTTTGGAGGTTACAATGTGCCGCCCTTTGCCTTTAGAGGCGCAGACCGTGCCGAAAATGGCTAGATTGTCCGCCTCGGTGCCGCCGCTGGTGAAGACGATCTCGGCAGGCGATGCCGCGCCGATCAGCGTTGCGATCTGCTCTCGCGCCGTTTCGACCGCCTCGCGCGATTGTCGCCCGCAACAGTGGATGGAAGAGGGGTTGCCAAAGCAATCGCAAAAGTAGGGCAGCATCGCGTCCAGAACGCGCTTGTCGACCGGCGTCGTGGCAGCGTGGTCAAGGTAGATCATCGCTTGATTATCGGCAAAACTCGTCCGGCTGTGTCAGGGCGATGGGACAACAGGGGTCGCTGTCCGATCCGCAATGCAGGCAGAGCCGGTCGGCCGGCAACAGCCCGCCCTGGATGCCCGCCTCGATAAAGACGTTCAGCCCGTGCAAAAACGATTCGCGGTCGGCGTCGTCCATCCTGGCCAAGATTGTCGCGAATTGCTTGCGCCGGTCCTGGTCTAGTTTGGCCAGGAGTTCGGCGCCGGAATCCGTGAGCCGGAGTCCTACTTGGCGGCGGTCTTCGGGCATCTCCTCGCGCCCCACATAGCCTTTTTTCTCCAGGCGGTTGATCATGTTGGTCGCCGATGGGTAGCTGATGTGCAACCCTTCCGCCAAGTCGCCCACCGTGGCGCTGGCATGACTACCGAGGAATCGCAGCGCCTGAAGCTGAGAGTAAGTAATGTCGGTATGCGAGAGGGTCTCGAGCGCTCGCTCGCCCATGGTGTGGTAGATGGCGCGGATAAAGATGGCGGCCGCCCGCTCCGCTCGGGCGAGCAGTTCGTCGGACAACGCCATTTTCAGGCGCAACTGGGCGGGCGAATCGACGGGCATTGGAACTAAATTAGTATACCATGGGTTTAGGTAAGCAGGAATCGCCGCTCATCGCGGAGAATGTATCTATTGCGAGGGCTTCGAGGAAGTCGTCGCAAAGGAGGACCATCATGGTGCGTCGTGGATTTACCCTTATCGAATTGCTTGTCGTCATTGCCATCATCGCAATCCTGGCCGCGATTCTCTTTCCTGTCTTTGCGGCAGCCCGAGAGAGCGCCCGACAAATCGACTGCCAAAGCCGATTCTATCAGGCTGGGCGGGCGCTTGTTATGTACATGGCAGACAACGACAGCTACCACCCCCCGACCCAATACTACGCTGCATGGGCTGGCCAGTACAACCCTCAGGACATGATCCTGGCCATGCTGATGCAGCCATACATCAAGAACTGGACCACATGGCGCTGCCCTTCGGATCCTAACGCCACCGACTACATCCTAGGTCGATGCAACGATCGGAACCCTGGTTCATTGCACGAGAAGCTTTACTGCTGGTCGTTGACTACCGATCTTGGCTACAACTACGCCTACCTCAGTCCGATCGTTCGCTACGGCTCGGTTTGGCAGAACAACCCTGCCCACGAAACGAAAATCGTAAAGCCGGGCGCTACCGTAATGTTCGTGGACAGCATCTGGTTTAGAAACACCCTCACGCGACTGCCTGAGGGCGGCGGAAACTGGATCGTTATGCCGCCGTGCCGTTTCTATCAGGCTCCGGGGTCTTCAGCCCGCATCGATACTTTCACTCAGCTATACCACCCTACCGCCAATGCATGGTACGACTATGGAAGCGCTTGCTGGCGGCTTCAAACGGCGACCGGCTGGTATCTCTGGATGGAGTTTGGCGGGACTTGGCCTTGGCATCGGAACGAGAGGATGATGGTCTCGTTTGTGGATACCCACGCAAAGCCATACACGCCAAGGCAGCTGACGGTCGGCTGCAACGCGTTGCCGATGTGTCAGGGCAACATCACCGATCCGGACGCCTATCTGTGGGACATGGACAACTACTATTAAGCATCGGAGGACCTGACAATGGAGAAGAACAAGATCCCGATGCCTGTCGTCGCCGGTATCGCTGTCTTGGCTGTAGCGCTGGCGCTCTACATGGGCTACCAGTACTTTGGCGCTCCGGTCGACGTTGGGCCGGGCGCGGTGGCCGAGAAAGACTACCCGGTTGGCGACCCATCTCTGGGTACCACCGACAAGGGTTCGCTCCCTTCAAACCTTGTGCCCTCCGAAGACCCTGCAGGTACTCGGAGCAAGGGATCTGGCCGATAACAGAAACAAACCGGCCTCCGTGTGATAAAATTGAGCCGCAATCATTCGCACGGAGGCCCGAATGCCTGAACTTCGCCTGCTACTAAAGCACGCCGACCATCCCGAATCGACCGAGATCGACTTCTACAAAGCCAACGGCGGCTATCAAGCCCTCGAAAAAGCGCTCAAGACCGACCGTCAGGAGATTATCGAAGAGATCAAGAAATCGGGTTTGAGAGGTCGCGGCGGGGCGGGCTTCCCCACTTGGATCAAGTGGAACGGCATCCCCAAGGACGAAAGCAAACCCCACTATGTGCTGTGCAACGCCGACGAGGGCGAGCCGGGCACGTTCAAAGATTGGGAACTGATGCGGCGCACGCCTCACCAGTTGGTCGAAGGCATGGCGATCGCGGGCTATGCGACGCTCTCTAAGACGGGCATCGTCTACATTCGCGGCGAGTTCGTCGAGGCTGCCCAAGCGATGCGCCGCGCCATCGATCAGGCCTACAAAGCGGGCTATTTGGGCAAGAACATATTGAACAGCGGCGTCGATTTCGATCTTCACATCCACATGGGCGCGGGATCGTACGAGTGCGGCGAAGAATCGGCCATGATGTCGAGCGTGATGGGCGAGCGCGGCATGCCCCGTCTCAAGTTTCCTCATGTGCCCCTTCCCACCATCAGCGGCCTTTGGGAGAGCCCAACGCTGATCAACAACGTCGAGACCTTTTGTTGCGCGCCGCACATTATAACGAACGGCGGCGAGTGGTACGCGCAGATGGGCGCATCGACCAAGAACAGCCGCGGTACCAAGATCTTTAGCGTCAGCGGGCATGTGGCCAAGCCCGGCAACTACGAGATCGAGTTTGGAACGCCACTTTTGGAACTGGTGCAACTGGCGGGCGGCATGACGGGCGGCGGGCTAAAGGCGATCATCCCGGGCGGGAGTTCGGTGCAGATCATGCCGGCGGAGAATTGCGCCGAGGCGATCGTCGGCTATGAGGAGCTTTGGGACAAGGGCAGCATGGTTGGCTCGGGCGGCATGATGGTCTTAAACGAGCACACCTGCATTGTAACCTTTATGTGGCGGACGACCGAGTTTTACGCGCACGAATCGTGCGGCAAATGCACGCCGTGCCGCGAGGGCACGCGCTGGATGGCGCAGATTTATGACCGCATTTTGGAAGGCAAGGGGCGACCGGACGACATCGACGTTCTGTTGGAAATCTGCGGACAGATCGACGGACGAAGCTTTTGCGGCCTAGGCGATGCGGCTGCCTGGCCCGTGGTCGCCAGCATCAAGCATTATCGCCACGAGTACGAACACTTTATCCAGCATGGCCGATCGATGCTGGCCGACCGGCCGGAAACCCAGGCGATGATGCCTTACAAAGGCTACAAGCGGTACGACCCGTTTCGATACGAGGTTACATTTGGCGGGCATCGGCTCGCTCGAACTTGATAAAGACGATCGAGAGCGGCGGAAGGTCCAGCCGGTATTCTCCGCTCGTTCGCCTGACTCTTAGCGGCTTGATCAGTCGATCCTCGTCTGCCCAAGCGGGCGAATCGGGGCTGGGTTGGCTCATGGCCTCGGCTTGTGCCTCGCCTGTTCGGACGGCTCGAATGCGGGCTTCGACTGTTCTCTGGGTAGGATTGACGGTTATCAGGTAGAGCGCGTCTTCGCTCTGGGTCGCCAGCACGGGATGGGTCGGGCCATAAGTGCCTTTGGCCAGATAGTAAGGACCGCGCCCGGCTATCTCCAGCGCCTGATCGCCCACATAGCGTGCAAACCGATGCTGCAGCCAGTAGAGCACGCCTCGACGCTCCGGCTCGTTGGTCGGCAAGAACGAATAGCCCGGCAGTTTTGAATTGGTGAGCGCCTGCCAGCCGCACGCTGCCTGAACGACGCCTTCGCGCAGGTAGCAGATGAGGCGGACCGCTCGATGCAGCGCCCCTACGATGTTGCCGTTGCGCAGCGCGTCGTCCGCTCGTTCGCCGTCTGGTCCAGGGCTGTGCATCCCCCATTCCGTATCCATCTGCAGGATCGTACGGCCCGGATTCAGCCTCGCCGCCAGCCTCGTCATGTTGACGATGTGATCTAAGAGCCGATAGTTCTCCGTTATGACCAGCTGCTCCACCGAGGCTCCCTGATACGCTCTTGCAAAGCCATAGTAGTGTCCGACGATGAAGTCGTAATGGCCTCGGCACCGCGCCATGAGCGATGCGCCCCAATCTTCCTTGGTGTGCAGGATGGGCAGGCCGACCATCGCATTGGGCTGCAGGCGTCGAACGAGCGGCTCGATGTCGGCCAACCGTTCGGCATAGTGGCCTGGCGTCGCATAGGCCGCGCCGCGCCGCTTTTCGCCCGGAAAGAGCGCCATATAGGGTTCGTTTGCCACCTCCCAGTGTCGGAAGCCGTAGCCCTTCTGCAGACAATGTCGGAGGGCGCGCTCGTATGCATTGAGCGGAAGGAGCTTATTGGCGTCCGAATCCTCCAACGTGAGAAAGGTGGAGCCTTCGGGCACGCCGATCCGACGGACGACCTCGGCGACTTTGTCCAAGGCGTCCTCGACATCGAACGCTTCGTCCGCAACGCCATAGAAGCGCGTGGCCGGAAGGCGAAGCTCTTTAAGGCCGCGCTCGATCTCGGGCTTTAGCGTCCAGCGCCCCTGCTTGTCGTAGGGCTGGCCCGTCCAACCGGCCAATCGATGGAATGCGAGCCCCAACGCGCGCCGATCGATGGTCCTGGATGGGGCACCGGTCTCGATTTCCAATCGGGCGCCGCCGGGCTCGATTCGGTGCTGAATGGGCTGCATATAAGTCAGTACGGATAGGGTACCCTTTCGGCTCAAAAGGCATGGAAGTCATCGAATCCCTGATCGATCCTAGCAGTGACGAATTCAAGCAAAACAGCGCGGCTTACGATCAGCATCTTGCCGATTTTCGCGCCGCTGTCGATAAGGCGATGGCGGGAGGCGGGACGGAATCCGTTGCCAAGCACAAATCGCGCGGCAAGATGACGGCGCGGGAGCGAATCGAGACTCTAGTTGATTCGAACGGCTCCTTCTTAGAAATCGGCCGTCTGGCGGCGCACGGGATGTACGACGGCGCGGCGGCTAGCGCAGGGGTTGTGGCCGGCATCGGCCAGGTGCAAGGCCGACTCTGCATGATCTTGGCGAACGATGCGACGGTCAAGGGCGGAACGTACTACCCCATTACGGTCAAAAAGCATCTGAGGGCGCAGGAGATCGCACTGGAGAATTGCCTGCCCTGCATCTATCTGGTCGATTCGGGCGGCGCGTTTCTGCCTATGCAGGCCGAGGTCTTCCCTGATCGCGATCATTTTGGCCGGATTTTTTACAATCAGGCGAGAATGTCGGCACTGGGAATCCCCCAGATCGCTTCGGTAATGGGCTCTTGCACGGCGGGCGGCGCCTATGTGCCCGCAATGTCCGACCACGCGGTGATTGTGAAGGGCACGGGCACGATCTTCTTGGGCGGGCCGCCGCTGGTGAAGGCCGCGACGGGCGAAGAGGTAACCGCCGAGGAGCTGGGCGGCGCCGATGCGCACTGCCGGATCAGCGGCGTGGCGGACTACTTTGCCGAGGACGACGAGCACGCCATAGAGATTGTGAGAGGGATAGTGGAAACGCTCGAATCGGCTCAGATCGATCCGCCTTACGCGCCCGAGGAGCCTGCTTACGATCCGAAGGAACTCTACGGCATCATCCCCGCCGACGCAAGAAAGAGTTTTGACGCGCGAGAGATCATTGCCCGCATTGTGGACGGAAGCCGCTTCTTGGAGTTCAAAGCGCTCTTTGGCACGACGCTGGTCTGCGGTTTTGCGCGCATCTACGGCTATCCGGTCGGGATCGTCGCCAACAACGGCATTCTTTTCTCCGAAAGCGCGCAGAAAGGGGCTCATTTTATCCAGCTTTGTTGTCAGCAACGAACGCCGCTCGTCTTTCTGCAGAACATCACGGGCTTTATGGTGGGTAAGAAGTACGAGAACGAGGGGATTGCCAAGCACGGCGCCAAGCTGGTAACCGCGGTCGCCTCGGCCAACGTACCCAAGTTCACGGTAATTATTGGCGGATCGTACGGAGCGGGCAACTACGCGATGTGCGGACGGGCCTATCAGCCCCGGCAGCTCTGGATGTGGCCGAACGCGCGCATCTCCGTGATGGGCGGCGAGCAGGCTGCCAACGTGCTACTGACGGTAAAGATGGAGCAGCTGGCCGCCAAGGGTCAGACGATGTCTGCCGAGGAGCAGGCAGAGTTCAAGCGGCCGACATTGGAGAAGTATGAAGAGGAGAGCAGCGCGCTGTACAGTTCGGCGCGTCTGTGGGACGACGGAGTGATCGACCCCGTCGATACTCGAATGACGCTGGCATTGGGGATTTCGGCGGCGCAGGCGACCAATGATTTGGACACCTCCTTTGGCGTGTTTCGGATGTGAGATTCGTACTCAAAATTGTGCTACATTTGCGCAGATTCCCGTTCATTTCGGCACGCCAGGCTTCTGCCTGGCAGGATGGGATTGCAACGGCACGTTTCGCGCAAAGGGAGCGAAGACCGCCAAGGCGAGCCGCCCGGGAGGGCGAGCGTCCTCGCGAGCCGAATCAACAGGGAGTTTACATCCCTCCGCGCCTGCGGACGTGGAGGGTCCTGGCCAGGCAGGAGCCTGGCGTTCCGACGGCATGGGCTCGCGGGGACGCTCGCCCTCCCGTTTGGCGGCTTTGGCTCGCGGGGATGCTCGCCCTCCCGGCTTGATTCGTACTCAAAATTGTGCTACATTTTTGCAAAAGGCCACTCAGTGGCTAGCGCTCGGTCTGACAACATCCCTCCACACCTGCGGGTGTGGAGGGATATAAAAATTCGGCACGCCAGGCTTCTGCCTGGCCCTTTCTTTGCTTCCTCCTTTCTTTGCTCCCTGTCGTTTCCTTAGCGTCCTTTGCGCGAAATCTGCCGTTGAAGCCTCGCCCTTCGGCGCTGCCCTGCCAGGCGGAAGCCTGGCGTTCCGTTTAGAGCCAAGGTCTACTGGTTCATTCTCTGCAAAAAGCCAGAACGAGCGAGGCCGCCGATCACGTCCTTTGTCTCGGACAGGTTCTTGTTGGTCGTCGCCATTTCGGCCTCCATTCGATGAAGGCTCCTGATAATCTCCAACTGCGACTGGTACATCATGTGCAGGCCATAGGCCGACGCCCCCATGTGGATGAGCAGCAGAGCCAAGAAAACCACCCAGATTCGATCCTTCATTTGCAGCCTCCTCTCGTCCAGACGCGCTCGACGATGGCCGATGCTTCGGTCATCGCCTCTCGCATAGGATTCGCCGTTGCGGGCAAGGCTCCCTCTGTCAGCCACTGCCAGTCGCGCGCTTCGGCCAGTTGGTCGTAGATCGCCCTGAGCCGGTGGTTCTCGGCGGATCGCTCGAGCACAGCCAGTTGCATGGTCAGTTCGATGTCGGCCATGCCGCCGTCGGCAAACTTAAGGTCGAGCCCCTTCTGCTTGCGCTCGCTCTTCATGCGAAGACGCAGTCGGTTCATTTCGGTACGGCTCTCGGGCGAGACAGGGCGGCTCATAAGCGCATTTTGGAGACGTTGGCCGTATCCGTGCGGATCGTCGCCGATGATGCGCAGATTGACCGCGGCGAGGCGTTCCCACGGTTCGGCATGGCGGGCATAATACTCCTCGTAGTAGTCGATCGAGCGGATGAGGGCGCCCGAACGGCCTTCGGGCCGGAGGCGGGAATCGATCGGTGGGATTTCGCCTTTCTCGACCGCTTCGTTGCAGAGTTGTAAAAACTTCTCGGCTGCGGCGCCGTTGTTGCCGATCAGAACGACGTCCCAGTCGCTGCCCAAGCCTGGTCTGCGAGCCCCCAGGCGTCCCATCGCCGCAATAGCGCTCTCATTGTCGAGACCGGCCTCGGTCTTTGCGGTCAACAGCACGGCATCGGCGAAGGATGTGAGTTCGAGAGCCAGTTGGCGGCGGTCGATGATGCCCCAGACGAAACGGGCGCCCGATCGCAGCCGTTCTCGGAAGGCGATTCGGCTCCAAGCACCCGGCTTGATCTCGAATCCGGTTCGGGCTTCCGTGTCGGCTGTCTGTTCGTCAAAGAGCGAGTCGATCAATTCCGGTCGGCGCATGAGCATCGACCAGAGGCGCGGGATGGCTGCGAGTTCGGCCAATCGCGAAAGCGTCTGTGGGCTATCGCGAAACATGGCGAACATTTGTCCAGGGTTGGGCGTCGAGGCAGCCAACGATGCGAGACTTTTGAGCGCCAAATCAGGATCGACCGAGCGAGCACAGGCGGCAACGAGCTCGGATTTGATCTGCGCAAAAGTCTCGGCGGCCTCTGGAAAGGGCACCCCGTAACTGGTTTCCGAACCCATGGATTTAAGGGCTTGTTCCGCTCCGTTCTGATCTTTGAAGACTGCCAAGTCAAGCGAATCAGTGCGAGATTGGAGCGACTGCCCGCCATAGAAATGTCGCTCCAGGGCTTCTCGCGCGGAGTGGCGGCAGGCGTCCAATCTTTTTTCAAACGTCTCCGGCGCCCCCATAAGCTTAGCGATGCGCTTCCGTTCGTCGTTGGGCAACAGGTGGGTCTGATGCTCTTCCAACAATTGCAGGCGATGCTCCACATGGCGCAAAAAGCGGTAGGCGTCGGCAAGGCTTTTTGCTTCATCCGCCTCAAGGAAGCCGGCTTCGGCCAGGCGAGCCAGAGCGGCCAAGGTCGAACGGGTTTGGAGCCGAGGATTGCGTCCGCCGTGCGCCAGTTGGAGCAGTTGGGCTACAAATTCGATGTCGCGAATGCCGCCGCGTCCCAGTTTGATGTTCGTTTCGGTTTCGCCCGCTTTCTCGGTCTCCGATTCGGCGCGCCTCTTCATCGCTCTTATGGCTTCGAGCTCTTTTTCCTGCAGGCCCGCACGGTAGGCGAACGCTCGCGCAAAGCGCTCGAAATCGCGCCCGGTCTCGGCGTTTCCTGCGCATCGTCTCGCCTTGATCAGCGCTTGTCGCTCCCAAGGCTCGGCCCAATGCTCGTAGTAGCTTCGAGTCGCCCCAAGGCTTCGCACCAGTCGTCCGAAACGCCCCTCGGGCCGCAGTCGCATGTCGGTGCGGTAGAGAATGCCGCGCCGCATCTGGCCCGACAGCGCTCGGATCAGCGCTTCGGCGACCTTTAAGTCGTTCGGCGCCGGTTCGTCTTTAGTCAGCATCACCAAGTCGATGTCCGAACTGTAGTTCAGCTCGCGGCCGCCCAACTTGCCAAAGGCGATTATGCAGACCTGGCTTGGCGCTACAAAGTTGTGCGCGATGTCCAAAGCGGCTTGGACAACGGCGTCGGCCAGATCGGACAGCCGCTCGACCGTGTCGGTCAGTTCGATGCGATCCAGGCAATCCAGCGCAGCGATGGCGAGGAAGTCTCGCCTCTTCATCCAGCGCAAGCGATCCAGCGCGGCCTCTAACGTCGGCGCCCCCTGCCAAGCGCGGTCGGCCTCTTCTTGATAGTTCGGTCTGCGGTCGAATCCCGATTCAAGCAGGATGCCCGCCAATTCCGGCTCCGTTCGCAGGACGTTCGACAGGCTTTGACTGGCGGCGAAGATCGCCATGAGCGGCTTTATGGCATCGGGATGCTCCTCGATGCTCCTTAAGTAGGGCGACGGGGATTGGAACGCGTCAACCCAGGCGTTGAAGTTTGCCAGAGCGCGCTCGGGGTCCGCCGTCTGGTCGGCCGCATGGGACACGACCGCCGACAGCGAGGCCATTACGACTGCAGGACGCGGATGATCTCGTCGGCCATCTCGCTGGTGCCCACGGCAGTCGGATCGTTTCGATCGGCCTTCATATCGTATGTTACGCGCTTGCCCTCGCGGATGACTTGGGCGACGGCAGATTCGAGGCGATTGGCGGCGCTCTCTTCGCCTAGGTGTTTCAGCATCAACATTCCAGAGAGGATGACGGCGGTCGGGTTGACCTTGTTCTGGCCTTTATATTTGGGCGCCGAGCCGTGCACGGCCTCAAAGAGCGCTGTGTCGTCGCCAAAGTTTGCTCCAGGCGCGACGCCCAATCCACCCACCAGCCCGGCGCAAAGGTCGGAGAGAATATCGCCATAGAGGTTGGGCAGGGCGATCACGTCGAACTCTTCGGGGCGCATCACCAATTGCATACAGATCGCGTCGATCAGTCGCTCTTCGTACTCGATCTGGCCTTTGTAAGCCTCGGCGGCGTCGCGAGCGGCCTGGAAGAAGAGGCCGTCCGTAAACTTCATGATGTTGGCCTTGGAGACTGCGGTTACCTTGCGTCGATTGTTGGCAACAGCATAATCAAAGGCGAACTTGACGATGCGATAGGCACCCTCGTAGGAGATTGGCTTGATGGAGATGGCGGCGCCTTCTCGAATCTTGCCCTTGCCCATCGCAACGATCTGATCGGCTTCGGGCGTATTGCGGTCGAACTCAACCCCGGCGTAGAGGTCCTCGGTGTTTTCGCGGACGATGACCAGGTCCACGTCGCTGTATCGGCTCCGTACTCCTGGGTAGCTTTTGCAGGGCCGCAAGCAGGCAAACAGTCCAAGTTCTTGGCGAAGCGCGACGTTGACGGAGCGGAATCCCGAGCCGATGGGGGTGGTGATGGGGCCTTTGAGCGCGACCTTGCGCTCGCGGATCGATTCTAAAACGCGGGGCGGCAACGGCGTGCCGTATTTGGCCATGGCGTCCTCGCCCGCTTCGACCTCGTCCCATTCTATATCGACGCCGGTGGCGGCCATCACTCTTTTGGTCGCTTCGACGATTTCTGGCCCGGTGCCGTCCCCTGTGATCAACGTTGCCTGATAGCTCAAAATTGCGCCTCCGTGAAGGTGAATTGCGGTTAGGGATTCTACCTGAGGACGGTATCGGCGATGCGTTTGGCCGCCTGCCCGTCGCCATAGGGATTGACGGCCCGGGCCATGGCGGCATAGGCGTCGCTGTCAGTCAGCAAGCGCTTTGCCTCCTGGACGATCCGTTCGGTGTCGGTTCCGACCAACTTGGCCACGCCCGCCTCTACGCCTTCTGGGCGTTCGGTCGTCTCGCGCATTACGAGAACGGGCACGCCGAAACTGGGCGCTTCTTCTTGCACGCCGCCGCTGTCTGTCAGGATGAGGTCGGCGCGTTTCATAATTTGGGTAAAAGGAGCGTATTCTGCGGGTTCTGTCAGGACGACACGATCCATGCCTTCCAGTCGACTTTTAAGCGCCTCGCGCACGGTCGGGTTGCGATGCATCGGGACAAAGACGAGCAGGTCGTCGAACTGTGTTGAAAGTTGTGCTACAGCGTCCGCGATTCTCGCCATCGGTTCGCCCCAGTTTTCTCGCCGGTGGGCGGTTACCAATAACAGACGCCCCGGCCAATCGATGGCGCGGTTCTGCTCGTCGTCCATCTTGCAGGGTTGCCGAGCAATCCAGAGGGCAGCGTCGATACCCGTGTTGCCCGTTACCCAAATCTGGTCGTCGTTAACGCCCTCGTTCAGCAGATTTTGTCGCGCCAATCGGGTTGGCGCAAAGTGCAGATCGGCGGTCAGACCGGTCATCAGTCGGTTCATCTCTTCGGGGAACGGGTCGCGCTTATTGCCTGTGCGCAGTCCGGCTTCTACGTGGCCAAAGGTCGTTTGGCGATAGAAAGCGGCGAGGGAAGCCGCAAAAGTGGTGGTCGTGTCTCCTTGAGCCAGCACGATGTCCGGCTGGTGTTCGGCGATGGCTTGATCGATTCCCTCCAAGGCGCGGCAGGCGGTTTGGGCGAGCGTCTGACCGTGCTGCATGATGTTCAGGTCGATGTCGGGCTTTATGCGGAACATCGTCATCACCTGGTCGAGCATTTCGCGGTGCTGTCCGGTGGAGAGGCAAATGGTCTGAACGCCTGGGCGCGATTGGAGTTCGAGGATGACCGGCGCCATTTTGATCGCGTCGGGACGAGTGCCGAAGACAGCCAAAACCTTCACGAACTATCCTCTCCTCGTCAGCAGCAGCGCCAAAGCGCCAAATGCCGCTGCGACGGCGTAAAGCACGATCACGGCTTGGCGCTGGTTGAGGCCGCGTTCCAACAATTGATGGTGGATGTGCCGCTTGTCGGCCTGTGCTATCGGCTGGCCGCTCAAGGCCCTTCGCACCACGACGACCGCCGCATCCAAGAGGGGCAGCCCGAAGACAAGCACCGGCACCAGGATAGAGAAGGCCGCTGCTGCTTTGAACGCGCCCAATATGGAGAGGCTGGCCAGCATGAAACCCAAGAATTGCGCGCCGCCCGTGCCCATAAAGACGGTCGCTGGATTGAAATTGTGGCGCAGAAAGCCGGCTGCCGATCCGGTGATCGCCGCCGCCGCGATCGCGATCAGCCAATGGGGATAGGGCTGATTGGTGGCGTTGGCCGTCTGAAGCGCCAACAGCGCAAGGGTCATGCCGGCAATGGCGCCCACGCCTGCCGCCAATCCGTCGATGCCGTCGATCGTGTCCATCGTCTTGCTGACGACGAAGATCCAGATGGCAGTAACGGGCACGGCCAGCCAGCCCAAGGGAACATAGCGACTGGCGTCAAATCCGCCCGAGGTCGATTGGGCGAACGGGTTGGTAAAGCCGACGATTTGAACGCCAAAAATCTGGACTAAAAGTCCGGCAAGGAGCAGAAAGCCCGCCTGCACCTTGGGCGAGAGGTTGGCGCGGTCGTCCAGCAGTCCCATTGCCAAGACAAGGCCGCCGACCGCAACGATGCCGATAACGGGCAGAGCGCGATCCAAGAAGACGACCAGCGAAGGCGCCAACAGCGACAGCCGCCCCAACCCAAACGCGATGGCGATCAGCGCTCCGAGATAGATGGCAATGCCGCCCCACAAAGGCGTGGGCGATTTGTGCACTCGGCGGGGGTCGGGGATCGCCAAGACGCCTTTGCGTCTGGCCAGTTCTCGCGCCCAGGGAGTCAGCCAATAGGTCGAGACGAGCGCGATAAGAAAGACCGCGAAGATGGTTTTCATGCGTCGAGAAAGCGAACTAACTCAACTTGCGCCTGTCCAAAAAGTTCGAGCGCGAAATCGTCCGGGTAATCGCCCTCGAACACGACGCGGCGTATCCCCGCGTTGATGATCATCTTGGCGCAATGGTTGCACGGCTGGCAGGTAACGTAGACGGTCGCGCCTTTGGTCGATACGCCGTTCAGCGCGCCCTGCAAAATCGCGTTTTGCTCGGCGTGGAGCGCGCGCAGGCAGTGCCCGTCCACCAGATGGCAGCCGATTTCGCTACAGTGCGGCAATCCGTGCGGCGCGCCGTTGTATCCGGTGGTCAGAATGCGCTTGTCCAACACGATCACGGCGCCGACGCTGCGGCGGGGGCAAGTGGCACGGGTGGCGACCACCTTGGCGATCTGCATAAAGTAAGCGTCCCACGACGGTCGGGGCATCGATGGTGATTCTACCAGGAGGCTTTATCCCGCGCGCCGTTGGCGCGCCGCCTTGAACTCGCTGGGACTAAGGCCGAACTTGGCACGAAAGGCCTTAGAAAAGTGGCTGAGACTGACGTAGCCGACCTCGATCGCCGATTCGGAGACCGTCGCTCGGCCCGATGCAAGCAACGACGCGGCCTTTTGGAGCCGGATCTCTGCGAGATACTCCGACGGCGAACGGCCCAGAACCACGCGAAACAGCCTTTGGGTTTGGCGAGGGCTGAGGCAGATCGCCTGCGCCAAACTTTTGGAAGCGTTCGGATTGTCTAGGTGCTGGTGCAGAAAGGCGACCGCGCGATCGATCCTCTCATCGATCGGTTTGCGCTCGAAGCAGATAAAGGAGAGAATCTCTCTCAATTTGGCCTGATAGAAGAGAGCCATCCCACCGACGTCCGGAGGCTCCAAAATCTGATCCACAATCGGCTTTAGAGCGGCGCCGTCGATGTTAAGCGCAGACCTTTCGTCATCGCTGCGCTCAAGAAGTTCCGCTACGGTCGGGCACAGTTTGGCGCGGTCGGCCTCAGCCAGTCGTTGCAACAGTTGGGGATCGATCGAAACGATAAGGTGATGGTGAAAATAGGTCAGCCCGGCTTCGGCGCGCGCTCGCGGGCAGACCGGCATATCGGGGTCGGGCCGCCGGAGACTGATACAGATCTCGATCCAGTCGGGCGAGGGCGATAGATCGGTCGCGCGCAACGGATCGTCCGAGGAAAACCGCCTCTCATAGATGACAAAGCCGTCGTCCTGCGCGATGAGGCGCGAGCCGGGAATCAGAATCGCCTCTTCCACGCTCCGATTCTACCCGGCGGAGTAGAATATCGGCATGAACTCTATGAGCCTGCAAGAGACCTACGCCCCTACCAGCATCTGCTTTGGATGCGGCCCCGCCAACGAAAAAGGCCTGCACATCCGCTCCTTTTTGGCGGACGGCGAGTATGTCTCCGATTGGACGCCGGAGAAGCATCACGAGGCGTTTCCTGGGGTGCTGAACGGCGGGATCATCGGCGCGCTTTTGGACTGCCACTCGAACTGGGCGGCGGCACACCATCTGATGGTGCGGACGGGCGCCGATCACCCTCTTTGCACGGTTACGGCCGAGTTTCATGTAAAACTGACCCGCCCGACGCCGACGGATGGGTCTGTTCATCTGACCGCACGGATCGCAGAGTCGAGCGACGAGCGAGCGACGGTCGATGCTGAATTGATCGCTGGCGGTAAAGTGTGCGCGACCTGTCGCGGGGTCTTTGTAGCGGTCAAACCCGGCCATCCGGCCTACTATCGCTGGTAAACAACGGATCTATCGCGATAGGTAGACTTCATCGACCATGGTGCGGATTTTGCCATCGTAGGCTTGGTAGTAAACGGTCTTCGGTCCGGCGCCTTCGCTCAGTTCCCATTCCATTTCTGGCTGATAGGGCATCCAGGGCGAGTAGTTTTTGCCATCGTTGCTCAGGCGGACCCAATTGACGCGGTTTTGGCCGTGCAGATAGAGCGCTACCCGGCGCGAACGGACTATCGGCGAGTCGTTTTCGATGACGATCGGGTAGACGCCGCTGCGGGCGCCGCAGTCCAGCACCCAATATCGCCCAGATCGTCCGGCGCCCATCTCGCGCAGACTCGGGCTGAGCAAGGTGGCTCGATGTCCCTCGCTTTCCAGCCATGCTTTCACCGCGTCGCGAGCGTCTTCGTGTCCTAGGGCGCAGTTCTCCCATATTGCGGCGGGGTATCCGCTCTCGGCAGCTCGCTCGCTGGGTCCATGGCCTTCTGGAGCGCAGTGATCAAAATAGCCTCGGGCAGCCATATCGTCCGCATGGGATTGGGCTGCCAAAGCTAATCGCGGTTCGATTTTGAGCGGCGGAAGGCCGAACTCTCGGCGCGCCTGGTTGACGCTGAGCGCTACCTCGTGGGCAGGAGAGAGAGCAACGGGCGCGGCCGGCGTCGTGCCGGCCCCAACCAGCAATGTGGGCGTTAGCGCCCATGCGAGAAGAGTGCGCAATGCCATAGGCAAAATAAGCTCGGCGGCCACAGCAATATTGTCGGCCACCAAAGCGAGACGCCATAGTATAGCCCAGATTTGAACGATTTAGAACAGTCCGGTGATGGTTCCGCGCTCGTCCACGTCGATTTTCTGCGCCGAAGGGGTTGCGCCGAGGCCCGGCATCAGCATGATGTCGCCCGCCAATGCGATGAGGAAGCCCGCGCCGGCCGCCAGTTTGACATCTCGTACGGTGATGCGAAAGCCCATTGGCGCATTGAGCTTTTTGGGATCGTCCGAGAAGCTGTATTGCGTTTTGGCCACGCAGATGGGCCGATTCGGGTAGCCGTTATCGACCGCCCAGCGGATGGAGCGCCGGGCGGTGGGCGTCAGTTCGACCCCCTCGGCGCCGTAGGCCAAGCGGGCGATGGAGTCCAGTTTGGTCGCTTCGTCGTCTTCCAATGAATAGAGATGCTGAAACTCGCCCGGCTCGTCGGCGGCTTTTGCAACGGCTTCCGCGAGATCGACGCATCCTTCGCCTCCCTGGTTCCATGGATCCGCGACGACAACGCTTAGACCCGATTCGGCGGCGACCGAGCGAATCGCGGTCAGTTCGCCTTCGGTGTCTGAAGGGAATCGGTTGACGGCGACTATGACCG
Source organism: Armatimonadota bacterium (assembly GCA_013359125.1). Lineage (NCBI taxonomy): Bacteria > Bacillati > Armatimonadota > Armatimonadota bacterium. Next base: position 52,669 of record JABWCR010000021.1, read on the forward strand.
GGCGACCGTATCTCTGAAGATGCGACGCATGGCGCAGGAGATTGTCCATGCCCGACTTGATTGCGGTTAGATCGTCTCCTTGGCCATGATGCTTGAGCGCTCGAACGGTGCAGACCAGCACGACCGCGTCCGGTCCTCGGCCTAGGGAGCGCGAGACGATGTTCATGAACTTCTCGGCGCCCAAATCCGCGGCAAAGCCGGCTTCGGTAATCAGATAGTCGGCCAGCGCCAAGCCGCATCGCGTTGCTATGACGGAAGAACAGCCGTGCGCGATATTGGCGAACGGCCCGCCGTGCACCAGCGCAGGGCCGTGCTCTATGGTTTGCACTAAGTTGGGCCGGATCGCGTCTCGCAGGATGGCGGCCATGGCGCCGTGCGCTTTAAGATCGGCGGCGGTAACGGCTTTATTATCGGGCGTTAGGGCGACGATGATGCGACCAAGGCGCTCTCGCAGTTCGGCAATAGTGTTAGAGAGGCAAAGAGCGGCCATCACTTCGCTGGCGGGGGTGATGACGACGCGATCTTGGCGCGGATAGCCGTTGGTCTTGCCGCCCAGGCCGATCACGATTTCTCGCAAGGCTCGGTCGTTCATATCGACCGCCCTGGGCCACCATAGGCTGCGGACATCGATGTTGAGCGGGTTGCCGTGATAGACCGAAGCATCGAGCATGGCTGAGAGAAGATTGTGCGCGGCGGTGATGGCGGGAAAGTCGCCCGTGAAGCTAAGGTTGATCTCCTCCATGGGCAAGACCTGGCTGTATCCGCCGCCGCAAGCGCCGCCCTTAACGCCAAAGATCGGTCCCATGGCCGGTTCGCGGATGGCGGGAATGGCCGAGCGGCCAATCTTTTGCAAGCCCTGTGCAAGGCCCACGCAGGTTGTGGTTTTGCCTTCGCCGGCAGGGGTTGGCGTGATGGCTGTAATCAGGATCAGCTTGCCTTTGGGGTCAGCGGCCAGACGCTCCATGGCTTGGTAGGTCAGTTTGGCCTTGTAGCGCCCTAAAGGTTCGTAATCGTCTGGCTGTAGGCCAGCGTTGTCGGCGATTTGGTCGATGGGAAGGAGCGTTGCGGCTTGGGCGATCTCCAGGTTGGTCATTGCTGTTGGTTTCGCCGCGCGGCTCTGGGTTTCCTTTGCCGATTCGTACTCGGTTTTGTGCTACATTTTCGAAGTTTCCCGTTCACCTTGCGGTTCCTGGAGTTTTGCCAGGCAGAAGCCTGGCGTTCCGAATAGCGCCAAAAACGAACGGGAAACTTCGAAAATGTAGCACAAAATTGAGTACGAATCTCCTTCCTTCCTATCCCTCCACGCCTGCGGGTGCGGAGGGATCAGAATTCTTTCAGTTTCTGAAACTTACACAAAAGCAGGGCTCTTTGGGCAAAGCGGCGTATAATAGAGTTGTCGTCGTATCGTCGCCGAGAGTGGGGTTTTGCGGCGGGTTGGGCCAGGCGGAAGGTTCCAGGGGCCGGCGGGACGCCGGCGGTACTTTGACGGCGAGGCCAAAGATCCGGGAGGCCGAGCGTCCCCGCGAGGCGAAAGACCGGGCCGGGCGGAAGGTTC